>JADKDR010000018.1 GCA_016714535.1 Bacteroidota bacterium | reverse complement strand
GCCCTGTGGCGACTATGTTTTTGAAGAAAGCGGAGGTGGCTATTTTTTTTATAACGGTACTAATAATTGCACCGATTGCTTTACTATTACAAAAACAGTTGACAACACATTAATAGCAGTTGGAGACACGATAACATATACCATCACCGTTACATCAAACAATGGTAGCGGCCAGTCGGTAATAATAATTGACTCAATACCACCTAACTTTGTAATCACCAGTGGCAATGTCACTAACAACATTTATCTGGCTGCACAAGACACACAAATTATAATAATACAAGGATATTTTACTGCGGTGGGTGATTGCGAAGCAACCACCAATGTAGCCTCAATGCAATACGGAAACATGCAATTATTGTATGATTCGGCTTGTGTGGAAGTAATGTATGCATGCTGGCAACCCAACATCATAGAAATAGCCGATGGCACACAAACCAACCTGCCAATTACCTATATCAATGATACCATTATGATTATGGGCGTGGTAAATGCCTACGACACCCTAACTTTTATTAACTGTTTTGTCATTGTGCAACCAGGCGGTAACATTGTTATGCACAATAATGCAAGACTCAACTTAATCAATACAACTATCGAAGGTTGCGATACGATGTGGGCGGGGATTTATTTAGAAGAAAATGCTATCATTAATATGCACAACAGCCGGCTATATGATGCAGAAAATGGCGTATGGGCACGGAAAAGCAACGGAGTATTTATTGAGAGCAGCGTAATTTTTAACTGCATTACAGGTGTACGCATGCAAGAACCTAATATGGTAAACAAATTAAATTATAATAATTGTTATGGTTTTATTGTTGGTACGGAGATTGCCCAAATAAACAAACTAAAACCTTCATTTGCGGGACAATCGTTTATAGACACTGTTATGTATGCATGTATCTATTTGCAAAATGTAAAATATGATATTGGAGATTTAATGCATCTGCCAAACGAACTACACCATGCAGCCAACGGAGTAATAGCGCACAATGCAATTACAAGAATAAGAAACACGGAGGCATATTATATACGACCTCTCTCGATGAACGGTAACAAGCGCAGCGCAGCTTACGGTGCTATTAGTGATACAGGTGCAGCTGTAAGTAACATGACCGTGCTGCCACTTACAAATACACTCACAGCCACTGCACATGATAGCTGGCGCGGGGTGTATAGCAGTGCATCTAACCTTGCAGTAATTGGCAACATTATTAATAATGTAGCAATTGGAGTAAGTATAAATAATAATAACAAGTTGCAAAAGGCAACTGTGTTTGGCAATATTATCAGTGCAGGTTCGCGGGGGGTGAGTTGTAATAGTCATGCAGGTGGTAGTGGTGTGAATGTGGAAAATAATGTGATAAATATTATTGGTAGCATAAATGGAAAAGGCATTAACATAAACGAAGTGGTGGCAAACGTAAATGCAAATTATACTGTAACAGCCAATAAAGTAACTATTAACAATGCAAGCGATGCTATATTTTTGAATAATGCCTACAAAGCAATTGTACGCTATAATAATGTAAGAGTAAATGGCAACAACGGAATTTTATCTCGCGGTATAAGTGCAAGCAATAGTAACAGCACAACAATAAGTTGCAATAATATTAATGGCACCAATGCAAGCGATACTTTGCAAGTGGGGCTTAGTACTTCATGGAGTACAAGCAATACATATATATGCAACACAGTTGATTCTGTTGGATGGTGCTTATTTTTTGAAGGGACATGTGGTGGCACTTACATGCAGGGAAATGAATTATACAAAGCCTATGAAGGAATACGATTAAGTAGTACAGCCATTATTGATACACAAGCACACCGGGGCAACAATTTTGTTGGGCCATTTGGCAGTGGATTTGGCGCGGTGAATATGAACTGGCAAAATATCTTCAACATGCAGGCCTCTCTTTTTGTTGTTGACTCAGCTGATGGCTCATTTCTGTCACCTCTTACTCCTTCTTTTAATTCAGGTTGGTTTATACTTCAAGGTGGCAATACGCTGTTCTGTAATCAAACTCAAACATGTACAATCGTAAGAGGCGATGAAGAATTTTCAGACATAGTAATGGAAAGGCTCATACAGGACAGTGTTGTTAGCAATGAATTTGAGGAAGAAACGCAACAAACAGCCGATGAACAGGCATTTAGAAATTTGATAACGGATAGTTTGCGATACATCAATGATTCGGAACGTTCTCAATTTGTTGAAGGCAATAGGAATGAAGCCATTGGAATTATTTCAGAAATTGAGGATTTAATTGCACTGTATTATAAAATAAATGAAAACACCTTGCTTGAGTTAGATGCAAATGAAAATAGTATAGATTCAATTGTAAATATTATTTCTATTGAAGATAGTATGTTGAATTTAATAAATAGACAAACTAATATTGACAATTTGAATTCTCAAATGACACTCCGTGAACAAATATTTAATTCATGGTTTGCCAGTAGAGAACAATTATTATACGATGCTATTTCAATTAATGATGCCATTAATGAACGAGGAATGCCTGATAATAACAGGCAAAACATTAACCCAATAATTTTAAATTGGCTATTAAATAATGAATACGAGCTCAGTCAAACAGAAACGGAACAACAATATGTTGCCAATCAATGCCCACATTCAGGTGGTGTTGCTGTATATTTTGCGCGAGCCTTGTTAGATGCAGAGTTAGATACAAATATATATGACGATAGATTTGTTTGTGGCGTGGAGGGTTATTTCAGAAAAGGAAAAGTTGACACCATTATTATTAGAGGCAACCTTAAAATTACACCTAATCCAACCAAAAACTATGTTGCAATTTATTTTGATGATAGTAAAAATTTGAATGGAAGTATCCTTATTTATGATAATCAAAATAGATTAAGTATAAGACAAGAAGTAAAAGCACTGGCAATATATAGTTTAAACGTAAGTCAACTCAGCAATGGATACTACAAAGTAAATTACAAATCAACTGATGGTCATGACTATTTTGAAAAATTAATAATACTCAAATGAAAAATTTAAAATTCACTTTGTTGATATTGTTACTTTGCAACTTTGTCAATGGACAGGGCCTAAATCATAATTGGTTATTGGGTTATTGGTATAACCCAAACGATGATATGGGTAGATTGCAATTCACAAGTAATAGTGCCAATCTATTAATTGAAAAGAGAAATGTTCAGTTCAATGCATGTCAAGCTAACATAAGCGATAGCGCTGGTAATTTATTAATAAGTAGTAATGGAGTGTGGATTGCAAATAGTACAGGCGACACACTTAAAGGAGGTGGTAAGCTTTTGAATTTTGCAGGTATTACTTTTAATAATACTTATTTTGTTCCTTTTGCTGATGCCATAATTCCATATCCAGACGATAGTAATAAATATGTTTTGTTTCATCAAACAGTTATATGGAATGGTGTTTCATATGTTGGTAATGCAATTTATTTTAATGTATTAGATATCACTTTGGATAGTGGTAGGGGCGAAGTAATTTTAAAGGACTCCTTAATTTTGGCCGACAATTTAAATGGAGGAATTGGATTGTGCAAACATGGCAATGGTAGAGATTGGTGGATAGTATTGAGCAAGCATAATTCTTCGGAATATTACAAAATTCTTTTTACGAATAAAGGAGTGCAAAGTATTTCAAGTCAAGTATTAAATTTTCCATATTCTTGGTATAATCTTATGCATCTTTCATTCTCCCAAAATGGAGACAGGTTTTGCACTGCAACTTATGATTCTCTTATTGTTAAAGGAACTTTGGTTTTATCAGATTTTGATAGATGCACAGGGATATTTAGCAATGAAAAGCAAATTCAACTTGACAGTTTACATATTTATGGTAATAGTTTTTCACCAAGTGGGGATTATGTTTTTGCAAATGGCAATCGGCTGATTTACCAAGTTGACTATAATACACTATCATTTGATACAGTTGCAGTAAATGACACCTTCTATTCTCCTTTCCCTCCTTTTCAAACTGATTTTTTGTTAGAATATTTGGCAGCCGATGGCAAGATTTATTTGACAAGCGGCAATAGTGTACAAGCACTTCATTTCATCAATTTACCCGATAGCCAAGGCAAAGCATGTGATGTGCATCAACATGATATTGCATTGCCATTTCTTAATTTTCGCACAGTGCCTAATCATCCTAATTATTATCTTGGTGCATTGGCTGGCAGCACTTGCGATACCTTGGGTTTGGCAGAAAATTATGCAAAGCATGATTTTAAAGCATCTGTTTTTCCTAATCCAAGCAATGGTCAATTTAAAATTTCGTATTTACTGCCACAAAATAAAAGTGGCACGTTAGAACTATTTGATTTATTGGGCAGCAAAATTTATTCGCAAAATTTGCCACAGTGGAGTACCATGCAAAATATTTATTTAAAAAATGTACCGAGCGGTATGTATCTTTTAAAAATTTCAAGCGGTGATTTGTTTGTTGTTAGGAAAATAATCATTGAGGAATGATTTTGAATTTACAAACAACTAACTACACTATACTTGCCAACCATGTAACTATGACCAATGCACGAAGCGCAATAGAAGTAAACAATACGTACAAAACATTAATTGCTAGTAATGTTGTGAGGCTTACAAGTAATATAGACACCGTAACAAATGGCATTAGCTTAAACGGAAGCAAGCAAACAAACGTAAATTGTAATTACATAAAAGGCAGCAATCCGACTGATACCAATGCTATTGGCCTTGCCACACAAGTGGGCATTGCAACCTCACAAAGTGATTTTAGCACCATACTATGCAATACAGTTGACAGCACCGCTTATGGTTTTTACTTTGGTAGCAGTTGCCTCGGCACCACATTTAGAGGTAACGATATGTACAAACACTTGCACAGTTTATACCTAAATAAAGTAGCAGTAATAGACACACAACAACATGCAGGTAATAGATGGAATGATTTAACCAATCCGTTTAATGCAGTGAATAGGAATGATGCGAATGCACTTGCTTTAACCCAATCCCTCTTCATCACCAACCCCGCCAGCGGCTTAGCTTACAACCCCACATACCCTGTAAACCAAGCAACGTGGCCGTTTGTTAATGACCAAGGGTGGTTTTATAATGATACTGGAGCAACATTTACATGTGAACCACAACAAGGCTGTGTCGCACAATTAACAGATACCAATGAGGGTTCTTTAGAATTGCGGCAAGCTATTGTATATGACAGCACCTTGACAAGCGATTATATACCTGAATCGAAAATGATTGCCAAGCAGAGTTTACTGGAAGCTATTTCGCAGGATACTTTGAGTTATGCAAATGACACTGCTTTACAAAATTTCGTTCAAGCTAATGAATTTAATTCACTTGGGTTGTTAAATGATGTGAAGACCAAACTTGAAAATGTTGATGAAATTGAGGAAGCTGACAAACAAACGATTGCGAATATTGACAGCATGTATAAATGGTATGGTCAAAATATTGAAATACTGAATCAGCAATTTCTGCTAAACAAGGATTCAATAATTGAATATCAAAATTTGCTTGATTCTATTGATAAAAAAATACAGAGGCAAAACGAAATTATATTTGATGCAAGAGAATTATGATGTGCAAATTTGCTTGATGTAGCCAAAGCTAAAAACAATCAAGTTGTACCAATACTTGACCCCGATGAGAATGAACAACTTAAATGAAGTTACTATACTTTATAAAGATGATGGCTTGAAGCAATTCTACATTTGTATAATGACATATTTTGAATATTGCACAGCAATGTCCATACAAAGGGGGAGAGCGGTTTACATAGCGAAGAATTTATGTTGCACTATTTGATAATAATATTGTTTATGATGATGCTAATACTTGCTTGCAGCAAGGGATTTATAGAAACCAACATCATAAGTAATTGAAATAACAAATGCAGATATTGAAATATTACCAAATCCTGCAAATGATTTTTGTAACTGTGCAATTGAATTCAAAACAAATAGGCATTTGCAAAATTGAAATAAAAGACGCATTAAGTAAAATAATTTATTTAAGTCAATTCGATTGCAATGAAGTCCAAACCAAAATTAGTATTTCAGTCAATTTGAACAGGGTATTTATTTTGTAACGGTGCATATAAACGAAGTAAAATTAAATAGCAGTTAAACTATCTATAAGACAATGAAAAAGTTTATAAAATATTTTGTTTTTAACCATGCTGCACACATGCAGCATGTTATTTTGCGCAGGGTTATAATCATACGTGGTTGTTAGGATTCATGGCCGTACAATTGCGCATAAAGCGCGAATGCTAATTGATCAAATACTTATTCAACTATAATTTGGAATTTCGCAAATGATGACTTTGCCGGCACCCAAGCCACCATAAGTGATGACCAAGGAAATTTTCTTATGAGCAGCAACGGTGTGTGGATAGCCAATGCAAATAACGATACCATGTTGAATGGGGCTGGGTTGAATCCGGGTAGTAATGTAAATTCATGGCCTAATGGATTGTTAAATACTTACGCAAATATTTTTCTTCCTTATCCAAATGATACAAATAAATATATTTTGTTTCATCATACAGATACTGTTAGTGGCAACACATACATGACAAGAGAATTATTTTATTCTTTAATTGACATGACTTTGGCAAATGGATTGGGTGGTGTAATAAAAAAAAATCAAATCGCATTTCAAGACACATTAAGTTGGGGCATTGCAGCTTGTAGGCATGCAAATGGGCGTGATTGGTGGATTGTAGCCAAAAAGGATAATGATGATAAAATTATTACGGTTCTTTTTACAGATTCTGGCATTTCCAATATTAGTTATCAATCTTTAAATTACTCACCGTATCATTTGGAAAATATAAACCAGCTTACTTTTAGTAGGGATGGCAAACAAATTATGCTGTCAACTTATGACAATCCAATTTCAAAAAAATGTTCTTTGGTAATAAGTAATTTCAATCGCTGTACAGGTATGTTTTCAAATACACAAGTTGTTCTCCTGTCCAAAAATTTGTATTTATGGGGTTTAGCATTTTCGGCAAGTGGTAATTATGCTTATGCTTGCAGTTCGCAAAATATATTTCAAGTTAGCACTACAACATTACAAGTTGATACTGTTGCTTGGTACGATGGTTTTTCTTTTCCATTGCAAAGTGCTGCCACCACTTTTTTTAACATGTACCTCGCAGCCAACGGCAAAATATATATAACAAGTGGCAATGGTGTGCAGCACTTGCATGAGATGAATTACCCAGATAGTGCAGGGCTTGGGTGCGATGTGCAACAACATTCTATATTCTTAAATATTTGGAATTTCCGCGCTGTACCAAATCATCCCAATTATTATTTGGGGTGCGATACAACACTCGGCTGTGGCTGCGCTACCAGTTACAATCAATATGCAATGGATGATAGTAAATTTAATATTTACCCCAACCCAAATAATGGAGTTTTTAGTATTGGTTATAAAGCAATTGCCACAACAAGCAAGCTAAGTGTAATAGATGTAAATGGTAAAACCATTTACACACAAACATTACCCCCATGGAGCAATGAGCAATCTATAAAGTGCTTGTTAACTAAGGGTGTATATGTTGTTAGGATAGAAAACGGAAGCGAGTATGTGAGTAGGAAAATGTTGGTAATAGATAATTGAGACTATGAAATGGCATATTCTAATAATTTTACTTTTTAATATCTATTGTTTAGATGCGGCCGATATGCAGTTTCATAAATCAATGTCAAAAAAAACAGTCACAAGCCCAACAGCACCCACCAACAACCGCATACGCGTTACTTTACATACACATACGCCCTGTGGCGACTACGTTTTTGAAGAAAGCGGAGGTGGCTATTTTTTTTATAACGGTACTAATAACTGCACCGATTGCTTTACTATTACTAAAACGGCTGATGCAACAAGTATAAATGCGTATGATACTATAACATATACTATTACCGTCACATCCAATAATGGTAGTACGCAGTTGGTGGTTGTTAGCGACTCCTTGCCTCCCAATTTTACAGTCTGGCTACCAAACCCCTTGCCTGATACCTTGATTATGGCAGCGCAGGATAGTGTAACATACACTGTGCAAGGATATTTTGCACAAACAGGCAATTGCCCCAATACATATAATTTAGCAAGTATTACTAATGGTTATGTAATCCTAAATGATAGTGTATGTGTTGAAGTTAATCCCACATGTATGACTGACACCACATTTACTATCGAAAATCAAAGCGTTAGCAGCAGCCTCCCGTCAAATTACTTTATTAATTCATCTCTTTATATTAATGGTACTTTAATAATAGACAACAGCGCTACCTTTGATAACTGCAACATTTATGTGAGTGCCGGTGGACAAATAATAATTGATGTGGGCAATAGCTTGAATATATCCAACACTACTATACAAGCTTGCGACAGTATGTGGTCTGGGATTTACTTATTAGACAATACCAGCATAACTACAGAAAACGGCACTGTGATGCGCGATGCTAATGGTGCCATCGTTATGTCTGAATTTTGCATGGTGCAATGTGAGAATACTTTCTTTTATGATAATGTGAGAAGCATATATGTACCTGCTTCTTTTGACAGTATTGCCAAACATAATAATTACCTACGTGTGATAGGTTGTAAGTTTGGGATGGTTAGCCCTTCATTTAAACCGGACTACATAGGCCAACCATTACATGGTGCTGTACCACTTGCAGGTATAGATATACAAGACATGGTAAGCACTATAGGCGACAATAACTATGCACACAATAGTTTTTTTAATATGAACATAGGTATTGCAGCTTACAGAAGTGACCTTGTATGCAAGAATAGTACTTTTACTAAAATTAAACCAGATGCATTTTATGCTAACAATTACGATGGTAGTGCCATGGTAGTATTGGGCAATTACAAAGTAACTGCCAGCCTCAATGCCCAACCAATAAACAATGGAGGCTTTACCATTACTAATTGCAAACGAGGTATTTATACCCGCTTGGCTAATAGCACAATTACCAGCTTGCGAATAGATAGTGTAATCACCGGGGCATATATATTGCAATGCGACAAACTAAAGCATTGCCACATTACAGATTGTGAAATTAATGCTACCTACCGTGCCATTAATTTTATTGCTAACAGCGGTGCCTCATTAGTAAAAGCAAACAATAACCGTATTACCATTAACGCCAATGCCGCTAATAGTGCCGGTATTGCGTTAGAAGATTTTATACAAGTAACAAGCAATCACCAAATTATAGAAAATACTATTACCATAACTAATGGGCTGTACGGCATATATTGCAACTACACACAAGCAGCCAACATAACAGGCAATACCGTTAGGTTGAAAAACACAAAGCAACGCAACCATGTATGGCATAATGAATACCGCCAGCCGCAGTGCCAATGTTAGCTGCAACCATGTTAGCAGCCATACCGTAACCGATACATTAATTACCGGCATAGGCACAAGCATTAGCTACAATACAAATGTGTATTGCAACAATGTGGATAGTACGGGCTTTGGTTTTTTCTTTGGTGGCATTTGTCTGGGTGCCAAATTTAAAGGCAATGCAATGTGGCATCACTTTAATGCACTGCGATTAAATAGTGTAGCTGTAATAGATACACAAGCACATGCAGGTAATACATGGAATGCAAAAAACTTAGTAGTGAATGGTAATTGGGATGCGGTGAATTATAATGCCAATTCATTTACTGATTTGGCGCTGTCATTATTTACAGTCAATCAAAATTCGCCTGGAATATATTTACCTCAAACTCCTATTGTTAATCCGAATAATGTGGGATGGTTTAAATTAGTATTGACAGGTTCTGAATATGGTTGTGCAAGTTCTACTGTATGCAATGAAATCGATGAGGATATTCCTACTTCAGATGAATTGCGTTTAGCTATAATAAATGATAGTGCATTAACTGTAGATTTTATTGAGCCATCCAAAGTAATTGCCAAACAGAATTTGTTTGGAGAACTTTCAAAGGATAGTATAGCATCCAATTCAAACTCATCTTATGAAGAATTTATGGCCGAAAATACCACAGAGGCAATCGGCAAAATTTATAATAGCAAGGTAGCATTTGCTGCTGGAGAGGAATTTACAGAAACTGATAAAATTGCTTACGCTAATGCCGATAGTTTAATTGAATTGTTTTGTGATAGTATTCATTTTCTTGAAAACAATTATTCAATAAATTCATATCAAAATCTTTTGTCAAATAGGCTTTACTACATAAACGAAATCAACTTGCTTTATGCTTTAAAAAATAATTTAATTGAAACTCAAAAGCAAAAGGTTCAAACAGATTACAACGGTGCTATTACTAATACTGCATCAGTTATATCAATAGAAATCCCAATTCAAAATCAAAAAATACTGAATGAAATACAAATTGATTTAAAACAAAATGGAATAGATGTTTTACAAAATTGGCAAGGCAGTTTGCAAGAAATTGCAAGCATGTGTCCATATATTGGAGGCGAAGCTGTTTATCAAGCACGTTCCTATTTATCGCTTAATGGAGACTCATTATTATATGATGATGCTACAATATGCGCAGCAAATGGCATATATAAAATAAAAAGCACATCATTTGAGAACTGTGGAATTCACATTTTACCAAATCCTGCTAAGGATCAAATAACCATACATACCAATTTAAAAACTGATGAAGCTATAAGCCTTGAAATTAAGGATGTGATAGGGAAATTGGTATTGATAACAAATTGTAAACTAAATAATGGTGAGGCAAAAATTTCTTTGGAGCATATTAACCAAGGAACGTTTTTTATTAATATAGGATTAAAAAATGGTATGCTGTATAATGGTAAAATAATTTTGATTCGATGAGAAATTTAATTGTTTTATTAATACTAATTCCAAATATAAATTTAGCACAAGGCTTAAATCGAAATTGGTTATTGGGTTACAATCCATTTCCAAATTTTTTAAACGGTAGGGCCTTAATTGATACTAATAATTTTTCAATAATTGATGAATTTAGGAAAATGAAATTTCAAGGCACACAAGCCACAATAAGCGACAGTGCCGGAAACATGCTAATGAGTAGTAACGGTGTTTGGATAGCTAATGCAAATAATGATACAATGGATAATGGAAGCGGTTTGAATCCGGGGTATTTTGTAAATAGCTGGCCGGATGGATTAGTAATAAGTTATGGTAACATTCTACTGCCTTTTCCAGACAATGCTCAAAAATACATACTTTACCACCAAACGGAAAATGATCCTGACTTTCCCTCAAACGTACTTTATCAGAGTATAATTGATTTAACTTTTAACAATGGTTTAGGTAAAGTAATTATCAAAAATGATACAATACTGCAAGATACTTTAAGTTGGGGTATTGCAGCATGTAAACATTCAAATGGCCGCGATTGGTGGGTAATAATAATGAAGGATAGTAGTGATATTGCTTTTACATTATTACATACACCTCAAGGAGTTGATACAATTTTCGCTCAGAAATTAAATTTTAGTTCATGGCCAAATGGTAATGTTACGCAGGCTGCCTTTTCCAAGGATGGAAAAAAATTTGTTACAGCTACATATGACGACATTGTAACTAAGAACAGTTCCATTATTATTTGTGACTTTAATAGATGTACAGGATTATTTAGCAATACAATTGAAATTCCAGTAACTGCGGGGGCTTATCTTTTTGGACATTGCTTTTCATCTACAGCGAATTTTATTTATACAACAGATGCGGTGAATGTTTTCCAAATTGATACTCAAACATTAATAATAGATACAGTAGCAACCTACGATGGGTTTTACTCTCCGCATCCTTGGTGTTGTGCCACAACATTTTGGAATATGTATCTTGCTGCTAACGGCAAAATATATATTACTACCGGTAGCAGTACTCAACATTTACATGTTATTAATAATCCAGATAGTGCAGGCCTTGCTTGCGATGTACAGCAACACTCCATTGATTTAATAAATTATTTGCACCTCCGCGCTGTGCCCAACCACCCCAATTATTATTTGGGGTGCGACACTACCTTAGGCTGTGGCTGCGCCACAGCCTACAATCAATATACAATGGATGAAAGTAAATTTAATATTTACCCCAATCCAAATAATGGTAATTTTAATATTGGCTACAAAGCAATTGCCACAACAAGCAAGCTAAGTGTAATAGATGTAAATGGTAAAACCATTTTACACACAAACTTTGCCGCCTTGGAGCAATGAGCAATCTATAAAGTGCTTGTTAACTAAGGGTGTATATGTTGTTAGGATAGAAAACGGAAGCGAGTATGTGAGTAGGAAAATGATTGTAATGGATTATTAAAATAAATGAGCAAGTGCATTTTAATATTATTGCTTTTAAAAATTATTATACATGTAGCCATACATGCCCATACGCCCTGTGGCGACTACGTTTTTGAAGAAAGTGGAGGTGGCTACTTTTTTTATAACGGTACTAATAATTGCACCGATTGCTTTACTATTACTAAAACGGCTGATGTAACAAGTATTAATGCGTATGATACTATAACATATACCATTACTGTTACATCCAATAATGGTAGTACGCAGTTGGTGGTTGTCAGCGACTCCTTGCCTCCCAATTTTACAGTCTGGCTACCAAACCCCTTGCCTGATACCTTGATTATGGCAGCGCAGGATAGTGTAACATACACTGTGCAAGGATATTTTGCACAAACAGGCAATTGCCATGTTGGTCGTATCGAGGTAACGTAAACCACCCCAATTATTATTTAGGCTGCGATACCACATTAGGCTGTGGTTGCGCCACTAGTTATAATCAATATTCTCTAGATGATGACAAGTTTTAAATTTATCCAAATCCTAACTATGGAAGTTTTAATATTGGTTATAAAGCAATTGCAACTTCTTATTTGCTCAAAGTAATTGATGTAAATGGAAAAGTTGTGCATCAGCAAAATTTACCGTCTTGGAGTAATGAGCAAAGTATAAGTTTGAGGAACATTGCAAAGGGTATTTATTTACTTAGAATTGAAAACAATGGCAAAACCGTGAGCAGAAAATTTGTAGTGATGGATAATTAAGAAAACTATTCAACTTCTCAATAATGGCATTAAAGCAGCAGATCTTACCCTGTTGCCAAAAACAATTACATAAAAAAATATTGCACCTATATCGGAAGCTAATTCAACCTAGTCGCTAATGAGCAAGCCTTGCTATTTCACGATTAATAATTTTATTATCAATCTATACAATTCTACCTGCCACCATTTCTTTTTATAACATTATTTAAATTCTAAAAGCAAGACTACTTACCCCATTATCACAAATCATTGCCCATCAGAATTAACCAGCTTAAAATTATCAACCACGTTTTGTTTAAACTAATTGCCCAATGGAGTTGTGCATTCTTATTATATTAATAAGTTTGTTGCCCTATCTACACTAAAAAAATAAATTATGAAGAAAATTATCCTAATGCTATTCGCATGCATTACATCTATTGTATTGTATGCACAATCGGTTGTAACAGTAGTAGTTAATGATGCTACAAACCGGCAACCTATGCCGGGAGTAACGGTCATGGTAAAAGGCACTACCAATGGTGCGGCAACAGATGTAAGCGGCACGGCAAAAGTAACTTGTAATGGTACCGACTTGCTGGAAGTGCGTTTTCTGGGCTATCAAACGCAAACCATACCGGTAAATAACCGCAGTACCATACTTGTAGCACTAGCAACCGAAAGCAAACTAATTGGCGATGTAGTTATAGTTGGTAGCCGCAGGCCCGGTCGTATTAAGACCGAAACTCCGGTACCGGTAGATATAATAAATGTTAGTGCTGTTAGTTTACCAACAGGCCGTATGGATCTTACCTCGCTTCTGAACAATGCTGCCCCATCGCTCAACTATAATAAACAAAGTGGTTCGGATGGTGCCGATCATATTGACCTTGCAACCCTTCGTGGCTTAGGCCCCGACCAAACGCTTGTTTTAATAAATGGTAAACGCAGACACCAAACTGCTTTTGTAAGTGTGTTTGGTACACGTGGCAGAGGAAACTCAGGTACAGATATGAATGCCATTCCAATTAGCAGCATTGACCGTGTAGAAATATTACGTGATGGTGCGGCCGCACAATATGGGTCGGATGCCATAGCAGGAGTAATTAATATTATTTTGAAAAAGAACGTAAAAGAATTTAGTGGCGATGTAGGTTATGGTTTTTATTACGATGATAAATTTAATCCGGCCTTTAAACCAGAGTACAAAGAATATGTGTACGAAAATAAGGCCGATGGAAATGCGGTTTCATTTAATGGAAATTATGGGGTGCCTGTTGGAAAAAGCGGAGGCCTTGTCAATTTTTCTTTAAGTTACATCAATAGCAAAAAAACATATCGTCAAAACCTGGGCGATACCGCCAAATTTGAAACCGATAAAGATGTATTACCCTTAAACATTTATCGCAGAGCAAATGGCGAAGGGTCGCTCAATGCCATTGGTGCAATGATAAACAGCGAACTTCCAATAAAGAATACCAAAACAACCGTTTATTTATTTGGTGGTTATAATGCAAAAAATTCGGAGGCCTACGCCTTTACTCGTAACTGGAGTGCGCGCCCCGAACGATTCCCTACTGATGCTAATGGTAACTTGATTTTTGTAGAAGAAATTATGCAAATAGCAGGTGATAGCGAAATTTATTTTAACCCGCTTATTCAAAGTAAAATAACTGATCTGTCATTTGCAGCTGGAGCGCGCGGTATAGTTGGTAAAGGGTGGAATTGGGATATCAGCAATAACACAGGCCGTAACGATTTCCATTTCTATGGTGAAAAGACTTTTAATGCATCGCTGGGCGCTGCTCAAACAAGTTTTGATGATGGTGGATTTAACTTCCTGCAAAATACTACCAATCTGAATTTTAATAAAGAGATAGCAGGCGTGTTACAAGGTTTTGGTCTTGCAGCAGGTGCCGAGTTCAGGTTAGAGCAATACAATCTGTATGCTGGCGAAGAAGCCTCATACAAAAACTATAATCCCGACAAAGCGACAGGTGCACAAGGCTTTCCGGGCTATCAGCCTTCGGATGAAGTAAATGCAAGCCGCAGCACTATTGGTGCTTACGTAGATGCAGAATTAGACATCACCAAAAAATTTCTTGTAACTGGTGCCATTCGATTAGAAAACTATAGCGACTTTGGTCTAGCACTTGGCGGAAAACTTAGTACCCGCTATAAGTTTACAGACAACTTCACGTTGCGTGCGTCAGCAAGCAATGGTTTCCGCGCACCATCCTTACAGCAAATTAATTTCAGCTCTACCTTTACTACCGTGCAGGGTGGTCAGATAGCCGAAGTAAAAATTGCACCCAACTATAGCAAAATTGCAAAAGCTGCAGGTATACCAGAACTAACGCAGGAGCTAAGTACCAACGTGAGTGGTGGGTTTACCTTTAGTCCTATTAAAAATCTGAATATTACTGTTGATGGATATATGGTAAAAATAAAAGACCGTGTTGTATTATCAGGACAATTTGATGCTTCGGATACAACACTTAACCCTGAACTTACCTCTATTATGAATGATGCTAAAGTTAGTCTTGCACAATTTTTTGCCAACGCTGTAAATACAACAAACACCGGACTCGATTTTATTATCGACTATAAGTGGGTTACCGATATTCATACCCTGCGCACTACGTTTGCAGGTAATGTTCAAAAAATGACCATCGATCAGATTAATGTACCCGAACGGTTGAATGATACGAAAGAACATCGCTCAACATTCTTAAGCGAGCGCGAGCAATCTTTTATACTTGCTTCTGCTCCTCCTGTTAAATTTAATTTTTCGCTTGAGTATGGATATAAAAAAGTGAGTGCCGGTATCCGCCTAAATTATTTTGGTGAAATTACCACACTTGGTTACGGTGAAGATGGCCTTGGTATTAACCCACAAGTTCCTACAGATGCTGATGAAACAGTATATGTTGACGACAAATATGTATACGGTGCCAAATTGGTACCCGATTTATTTCTTTCGTATAAATTTATTAAAGGTGCCAACCTGATTTTAGGAGTTGACAATTTCATGAATGTACATCCTGATCTTGGCGCAGTAAGTGCAGCGCGTTGGTGGGCTTTCAACAATGAATCGGCAGGTCCTTTTGATGCAGTACAAATGGGAATGAACGGCCGCAGAATATATGCACGTCTTGGTTTTAATTTTTAAATGATAGTTTCTTTGATACTAAATCCCAATCGTTATAAGCGGTTGGGATTTTTTTATTCCTATTATGTGGAGCCAAAAAATTACGCTCTTAGCTTCCACAAATTCAAAATTTCTAATTATTATATTGACTTACAATATCCACATCATCAGGGTTACGAAAATACATGCAAAGCTTTATCCGAACAATTATTGAATAAGCAAATCTTTTATTGCCCTTATCTCTTCTCCATCACATAGCGTGTATTGATTGCTATTCTCACTCACCATGGAGTTAAACCTCAACTTACTTGAATCACTTAGGCTTACTGTACCTGCGCCACTATGCAGGTAATGCATACCTGCTTGTAAAAAGGTTAAGGCATTGTTGCTGCGTACACCTCCTGCCACTACCAGTTGCATGCTATGGCCAAAGTAGTGCTTGGCCTCTTTCAAATTTGTTAAACCAAGTATTGCATTTTGTTCGCCTCCACTTGTAAGCACGCTGGTCACTCCACTTTCTATCAACATACTCATGCTTCGCAAGTAATTTGGAACAACATCAATGGCACGATGAAACCGAAACATCAATGGGTAACTGGTTTCAACAAGGCGTTTGGTAAATTCAATGTCAATTTCATTTTCGTGCGTTAAAGCACCTGCTACAATAAATCGGGCTCCTGTTTTTTTTATGTGTTCAATATCGCGCAGCATTATCACTTTATCGTTGGCATCGTAAACAAAATTACCACCTCGTGGTCTTACCATCACTCCTAACGGTATTTTGGTATGCTCTACCGTCTTCTCAATCAATGCAAGTGATGGCGTGCATCCGCCTTCGGCAGGATTGCTGCAAAGTTCAATAGCATCTACTGCCTGCTGATGGGCAATACGAACCGATACAAAATTGTAACAACAAATTTCCAAATGCATATACAGTAGATTATTCTTTAGATAATAATAGATTTTTGAGAGCAGTTAAATTAATCAACTGCAACATCATTGCTAATAAAAGAGAAACGCATACGGTACCCGTTACTTTAATAATCCACCCGGTGCTCACTTGAGTAAATAGCCATGTGGCTGCTATCAGGCAAATTACAAAAGCTAAAATTCGGGCAAACTGATTCCAGTTATAATTAAACTTAAATTGGCGGTGAGCTATAAGTAACTGAAGCACGCTCATCACCACCTGTGTAATAGCAGAAGCAATAGCAGCACCATTTACTTTGTAGCTTGGAATTAATACGATGTTGAGCGCAATGTTTATACAAACTCCGCTTATGGCGGTTTTGTTAAGCAGGCTTAGGTCACCCTTGGCAGTAAGCAATGTTCCAAAAATATAATTGGAAGCAAAGCAACCAAAGCCTATCATTACCAACCCAAGTATGGCGCTCGACTCATCTGTATGCGCAATGTATAGGGTATCCATTATTTCTTTCGAAAAGAAAAAACTTATTACAATAATAGTAAGTGCAGGCACCATAATGAGGTTGAACGAGAGTCGCGCCAATTGCTCAACCGGTTCATTGAGTTGGATCATACGTGCGAACATAGGCAGCAATAATCCGGCAAAGAGGTAGCCAATCATATTGCAGGCATCGAGCAAGCGAAACGCTTGCGCATAGATGCCGCTTTGTAAAGCTCCATCGGGCAACATGCGCTCAAGCATAATTACATCTACACGGCTGTACAATATCATTAGTAAAATGAGGAATGCGTATGGAAAACTCTGACGCAATATGCTTGCACTAAATTGTCCCTCCCATTTTGGAAATATAGATTTGGTATGCTGCGCTAAAATTATGAATGCAGTAATAAGGGATATACTGTATGCTACTGTTTGCGCCAGCACATACCATTCAATTTTAAATTCCGGTTTGCGATACAACAGCATCCATCCGGTTATAGCAATAAGAATTACCCGATCGAATATAGAAAAAAATGAATCGGTTTTATAAAACTGCAAGGCCGATATATTGGAACGGATAAATAATAAAAATGCCGCTAGCACCTGATTGAAAGCAAGAACCATAAGCAACATCCAATAAGCGGGCAAGTAGCCAATGACCAAAGCAGCTGCTACCAGCACTAGTACATAAACAATAGCAAGAACTAAACGCAATGCTACAATACCCGGAAAATGTGCACCAAGTAAATTACTTTGTTGTGCAATGGTGCGGTTATTAAAATTATTAATACCCACATCGAGCAGAATATTAAATACAAGAGTAAAACTGAAAAGTGCATTGTACAAACCATAAGCTGTAGCCCCCACGGTATTTTGCACGCCAGGCTCAATTACAAGAATTCCAAATGGCTTTACCAATAAATTGATTATGACCAACAGAAAAATATTCTTTATAAACTTTGCCTGCATATTACTTTATAAGTCGAGGGCCATTGTGTGGTGAGGTTGCACAAACGTAATATTTTTTGAATGTTTGCACTAAAGGCCGTAGTTAGTTCTATACACGATGTTGTTAACATATACCAAAGCAAAAGGAGTAATAGCAGGATGCGATGAAGCAGGACGTGGATGCCTTGCCGGACCGGTAGTTGCTGCCGCTGTCATATTGCCACAAGACTTTTATCACCCAATGCTTAACGATAGTAAGCAGGTGAATAAAGCCAACCGCAATGCACTGCGAAGTTATATAGAAGACCACGCCCTAGCCTATGCCGTAGGTATGGCTGACATTAATGAAATAGACAAAATAAATATCCTCAATGCATCGATACTTGCCATGCATCGGGCATTAGATCAACTTAGTGTTAAATTTAATCACATCATTGTAGATGGTAATCGGTTTAAATCTTACAAGAAAATGACTCATGAGTGTGTGATTAAAGGGGATAACATTTATACCAGCATTGCCGCAGCCAGCATACTTGCAAAAACGTATCGCGATGAACATGTAGAAAAACTACACAATCAATTTCCGCATTATCAATGGATAAAAAATAAAACTTACGCTACAGCCCAGCATATTGCAGCCATCAGGCAGCATGGCTATTGCGAGCATCACCGCAAATCATTTCATCTTAAGAGCAAACAACTGAGCTTATTTTAAGCCTTTCCTTATTAACATCTTTGTGTAGATAATTGCAGGCTGCTATAAGTAAGTCACTTGACAGGCTTACGTACTTTTGAAAGATTATGGAAACAACATTACAGTAACATGACCAGGCTTATACGATCGTCACTTATTGCCGTAGTTATTCTTGCCGGGGTAGCGTTTGGTTTATACTACCTCATTAACCGTGGGGCGGGAACCGAAGCAGTTTTCAGGTCGGTACCTGGCGATGCACTATGCGTAATACAACTTAAGCCAAACGAAGCCAATGCCAACCGCATTCTTAAAAATTTTCTTTTTACAAAATTTAAAAATGTTCCGGGCATGACGGAAGTGAATGCCTTGCTGCAAAAAATTGCGAATGGCGAATCCTCTTCCTCCTCCATCGGCATTATTACACGCAATGACCTGTACATCTCTATACATCAACAAGTGCAGGGAAAGTTGGACTTTATGTATTACCTGCCACAACTTGATATAACCGAAGATCAGGTGCGTAATACAACCGAGGCCATATGGGGCAAAGTTGATAAAGTAGAAAAAAGAAATTTTAATGGTACCGATGTTTTGCAACTTTATATTGGAAAAAGCATTTTGAATTTTGCTTCTTTCAATAATGTGATGGCTGTAAGTTTTAATCCTTTGCTTATAGAAGATGCCATCAGACAATCGAATAATGGCAGCAACAAAGATGATAACACCTGGCGAACTTATTATAACGACAAAAACATATATACTAACGGTGACATTCAAGTGTATGTGCAACATGCCAACTGCCATATCATTTGGCAGCAACTATTTAAAAACGCCATTCCTGATGTTTCCTTTGGCAACTTTGCCTCCTATATGGCAGAGGTAGACGAATATCATCTTACACTTGCCGGAAATACAGCTTATGATGCATCCTCCTTTCTTTCAATATTCCAGGGGCAAAAAGAAACAAACAATGGCGCCTTTAATGCGCTGCCTGCAAATGCCGCCTGGTGTAAAAGCTATGCTTTTACCGATAAAAATTTGTTGCAAACCGCTGTAAGTAATGTGTATAGGCAAAACGGTGCTTATCAGAAAGCGTTACAAACGGTAACGGCTGCCACACCCAAAGGTGCCCAAAGCATTGATGCATTGCTCAATGAAATGATTGACAACGAAATCAGCCTGATTGCCCTTGAAGCACAACACAACGGAAACGGCAATGGACTTGTTGCTGTTATTGCAAACGAAAATGCGCGTTCGCGCATTTTCAGGCTTATTCAATATGCCAAGAAGAATGCACCGGTGCAACTTGAATCGGAAAAATATAAAGAAAGTAATCTCGTAAAATTACCTGAGTGCAATGCATTGCAGGTGCTATTTGGAAATGATTTTGCTGGCATCACACAAAACTATGTGGCTAACGTAGGCGAATTTCTGGTTGTTGCCAATCAACTTTCTGACCTCAAAACGTATATAGAAACCGTAAAAGCCAATCGTTTAATAAAACAGGAAAACGAATTTGAACTTATCAGTTCTAAAGTGAATGCCAATTGCAACTACCTTATTTATGTAAACACAGATATGGCATTGAACAACCTGGAGCCTACGCTAAACGAAACCTGGAAATCTAATTACCAGGCATATCAAATGCAATTAGAAACAAGCGGCATGTTCTTTTATACTGCACAAGCTAAGGAAACATACTGCGCATCGGAAGCAACTGTGATTAGCTCGCGTGCCATTAAAGATATTCTATACACACGCTTCACTTCTGATATGCCTGAGGTTAATTCGTCCTATATCAGCTATGTGAAAACCGACAACGATTCTATTCATTTAATAGCACTGCAAGACACTTTGGACAATATTTTACTAGTGAATAATAAAGGCGCAATTGAACATCGAATTCACTTTAATGATAAAATAAAAGGCGATATATATTGCCTCGATTTAAATCAAACCGGAAATTATCATCTTTTATTTAATACCGATACGTTACTGTATGTTATCAATTTGAGTGGTATGACCATGGAAGGTTTTCCAAAACGATTACCAGCTCGTGCTTCTGCTTCGTTAAGTGTATTCGACTTTTCTGAATCGAAACAATATCGCATCTACATGCCTTGCGAAAATGCCAATGTCTATTGCTACACCTCATCGGGAATACCTATTCAGGAATGGAACTACCAAGCCTCAACCCAATTAACGGAGCCCCTAACCGAAGTAGTATGTAATAATGGAATTTGGCTTAAATCGGTTGATGTACAAAACAGAATTGTACAAATAGATAAACTTACCGGTGCCCTGCTTGATGGAATGCCATCAGGAGCAATGGTAAAGAACAATTCTCAGATATTGATAGATGCAAAAAATTGCGCCATCGAATATTTGGATACCACGGGTATCCTGATGCGAATAAATAAAGAAGGAATTACTGCCGAAGTACCATTAATTGGAATGCCTTATACGTATGTTATTACTGCCGAGCTTGAGGCTGAAGGCAATACGTGCTATGTGACTATTGATGATCAGAGTATAAGTGCTTATACCCTTGCTAACGATGAGCTATTTCATACCAAATCGGCTAACATATATGCCATGTGGCTTGGCGTTGCACAAAGCGAAAACAATAACCGCTATGTAGTATGGCTAAATAATGAAAAGAATAAATTGTTTATGGCTGATGCAAGCGGAAAAGAAATTAAAGGCAGCAACATGGATTGTAACGGTATCCCTATACTATGCGAACTGAATAATGATGGCAATACCGATATTTTGATTTTATCGGGCACTACGTTGAAAGTAATTTCATTAAAATAAATTATTTACGCTCATATTTCCAGTTTTTTCCTTTCCCTTCGTTAAGCCATTCTATGGCTTGTTCAATTCGCTTGTTGCGAGTGGCTTCGGTCTTAGCTTCGTTTATCCAACCGGCATATTCATTGCGATGCGAGAGGCTGAAATCATGAAACACTTGCAATGCTTTTTTTGTTTTTGATAGTGCTTTCAAAAAATCAAGATGCAAAGGCAGTTCTGCCTTTGTAACTTTAGGTTTGGGTGGTGGCTTTATTCCCTTATCAATAATCTCAATAGATTCTTTAATAAATGCTTGTAGTACCTTTTTAGATGGCAACTCATTGATGCTGCTAATTTTTCCGAACTGTCCCATGGCTTTGTCGTTGTCATCTACTTGAGGCAACTTATTTTTACTAAACAGGGGTGCTTTCCAAAATCCCAAGGCACAGTGCTTTTTAAACGATGCCATGTGACAAAGGTTGTCATTCTTATAAACAAAAAATGGCATACCCCACTTCGACTTTTCTTCAATTTCAGGGCAGCTATCATGCATTACATCGCGCAGGTAAGTAAGTATTGGGCGGGCAAATACCTCTGACTTACTTATATAATTATCAAAAGTTACAGTTCTTTTTCCCATACGAATAGTGTTTATTTACGAGCCCAAATTAATAAACTACTTAGTTAATCTTCACACATTTTTTTCAAATGAATACGAAAAAACAAATTGACGATATCATTATCCGCTTACAGAAAGCAAGCACACCGGAAGGGATTGCAGCGTTTAAAAAATTTATTCCTGGCGAAGTAACACCAATAGGTGTGCGCATGCCTGTAATAAATCAACTAGCCAAGGAGTTAAATACACAATTAAAATCAGACAAGGAAGATGCCCTTGCTTTGGCTGAGCAATTATGTCTTACTACTTATCCCGAAACACAAATACTTGCGGCCAAGATTCTTGAAAAAGCCGGAAAAAAAAATCCTGCACTTACTTTAAAAATAGTTGAACAATTTTCGGGTAGTATAAATAATTGGGCGGTGTGCGATGCCTTTGGCATGCAGGCTTGCAAGGGAATTGTAAAAACACATTTTGATGAAATAACAAAATTGTCAGGAAGATTAATTGTTTCAGAAAATTTATGGCAACGCAGGCTTGCCATTGTTTTGATGGAATACTATACCAGAGAAAAAGAAAAGCATCCTGCCATAAAAGAACTATTGCTTAAAGTAAAAGGTGATAAGGAGTACTATGTAAAAAAAGCAGTGGTATGGATTGAACGCAACTTCGAAAAAGGGAAATAAAAAATAGCCGCGCATTGCATAAAGAATTTTTATTGCAGCACTTTGCAAATTAGAGCACGATATAATTTGACCTTTTCGATGATGCATACCGCGCCTCAACAGCTTGTTTAATTAAGGTTGCTTACGTGCATAAATGAAGTTTATTTAGGAAGAAGCATTCTATTAATAATAGTCAAATGGAGGCATTAAATCTGAAACAAAATTTTACTTTCAAACTTTAAAAAAATTACCTTTGCCGTAGTTAAAAAGAAATTCATAGAATAGTTATGGGTCGTCAGATATTGCTTAATAACATACATAATCCTGCCATTACCGGCATTGAAGGATACACACAATTTGGTGGCTACACCAACCTGCGCAAGGCTTTCAATATGAAACCGGAAGAAATAGTTACCGAGGTTCAAAAGTCAGGATTGCGCGGCCGTGGTGGTGCAGGTTTTCCTACCGGAATGAAATGGAGCTTTATAGCAAAGCCTCCGGGAGTGCCACGTTATCTTGTTTGTAATGCTGACGAAAGTGAACCCGGAACTTTTAAAGATCGCTATCTTATGCAGCGTAAGCCACATATCCTTATTGAGGGTATGATTATTTCGAGTTTTGCTCTGGGCGCCAACACTTCGTACATTTATATCCGGGGCGAAATGATGCATCAGTTTCATATTTTACAAAAGGCCATTGATGAAGCATATACAGAAGGTTACCTGGGAAAAAATATTTTGGGAAGCGGATTCGACCACGATTTGCATGTACATTGCGGTGGAGGGGCTTATATATGCGGAGAAGAAACTGCACTGATAGAATCGCTCGAAGGAAAGCGTGGCAATCCCCGTATTAAACCTCCTTTTCCTGCGGTAAAAGGATTATGGGACTGCCCCACCGTAGTAAATAATGTAGAAACCATTGCAGCGGTTGTACCTATAATAGAAATGGGAGGCGATGAGTATGCAAAAATCGGTATTGGCAAATCAACAGGTACAAAATTGATTTCGGCATCGGGGCATATAAACAAACCGGGAGTTTACGAAATTGAGTTAGGCTTGCCTGTAGAAGAATTTATTTATAGTGACGAGTATTGTGGTGGCATTCGCAATGGAAAAGAATTGAAAGCAGTTGTTGCCGGAGGTTCAAGCGTGCCCGTGCTGCCAAAAAATTTAATTTTAAATACAGCAAATGGAGATCCACGACTTATGTCCTACGAAAGTCTTGCTGATGGAGGTTTTGCAACAGGCACCATGCTTGGCTCGGGAGGATTTATCGTTATGGATGAAGACACAAGTATTGTAAAAAATCTCTGGAACTTCACACGCTTCTATCACCACGAAAGTTGCGGGCAATGTAGCCCTTGCCGCGAAGGCACAGGATGGATGGAAAAAGTGCTGCACAAATTTATTCATGGTCATGCAACTATTAGTGATATCGATTTGCTATGGGATATACAAAGCAAAATAGAAGGAAAAACTATTTGTCCACTTGGCGAAGCCGCAGCATGGCCCGTAGCAGCAGCTATCAGGCATTTCCGCCCTGAGTTTGAAGAGTATGTGCGCAATCATGGCAAGGCAGATGTAAAACACTATTATCGTTTGAATAATTTAGTAGAAGCATAAGCCGCCTAAAGGCATTTTTCTTTTTTATTATCCTTTGCAATACTAGTAAGTTGCTGTAATAGCAAACATTGTATTCCTTTTACCAATGTATAATAAATTGACAACTGTACTTTTTAGGAATACATAAAATTGATTGCAGAATATAAATTACACCAAAAGATTTCTCTTTAAAACTTAGCAGCAAGGCGAAGAGTAATTACCTCTTTAAGCTGCATGCGAGGCCCCTCTCCTATTTGTTCGCGCACACCATTCACTTCATCAAATACAGCCACAGCAATGTTATCGTCATAGATCATATCTAATGTCAACCCGGCACTCATGTATTTGTTTACATTAAAAGTAAGTTGAATTTGCGTAGTAATATCTATGTTTTGTGGGTCTTCGGCATAATTACTAAAGAGGTCAGTCTTGTTTGTAAAGATGATATTCTTAAAAATTTCTTTTCGATAATAAAATTTAAGATAAGCCCCATACTCATTTCGCCAACGTTTTCCTTCATCAAGACCAAAATCAATCTCGTTTACCATGGTATCGGTCACAATGGTTGATTTGCCGGTAATGGGGGCCAAAAGCAATCGCAGGTTTTTATTGGGTTTATGTTCTATCCCCATGGCAATTTTTACAAAAGCAGGCGCTGCAAAATTCGAAATTCTTGTACTATCATCAGGAAAATTGTAACCCCTGTCAAATTGCGAAAGTCCATTTACCATAACGGTGTAATACCAATTGGTTTGTTTTTCGCGATAACCGAACGATGAGTTAATCTCCATGCGGTCATCATTTTTACGAACTCCAAATTGTGAGGTTCTGATAAATCCATACGCCACATCCATGTAATTATCCCAGGTAGCCTTTTTCTTTTCATAATTGGCATACAAATTCAGTAATCCGGTTACGGCCAGGGAGTTTTCGCCTCCGGCACTCCAATTACTGTATGCTGCTTGTACAAACTGCACTCCACCTACTCCACCCTTATTCCAAATTTTGGTTGGATCCTTCTTTGGTGCAAGCATAGTGCTATCGGTTTGACTATAGCCAAGGTTGGATAAAAATAAAACTAATACAAAAAGAATTAAAGGTAGTTTCATCATAGAAAAAAGTGATTAACGGTGGCGAAAATACAAATTGAATTCAAATTGATACCACTCAATAAAAAAGGCGCAGAAATCATATCTATGATTTGTTTCTGTTAGTCCAATTTGCCAATAAAAAAAGAAGATCGAAGATTCATTTTTTAAAATACATTTGCCCCTAAAATAAGCACATATGGAATATAATACAGCGCGTAACCATCTTATCATACCAGAATATGGACGCCACATACAACACTTTGTAGAAGATACATGTAAAATTGAGGATCGCGATGAGCGCAACAAGCGTGCGCAATATATTGTAAATGTAATGGGTGCTCTATTACCACATTTACGTGATATTACCGACTTTAAACATAAACTTTGGGATCACCTCTTTATAATAAGCGGCTTTAAACTTGATGTAGATTCACCATATCCGGTTCCTACAGAAAAAGCATTAAAGGTAAAACCCAAAAAGCCAAGTTACCCCACTTACAAAATCAGATGGGCACATTATGGTAAGAACGTTGAAAAAGTGATTGGCGAAATCATACAACTGGAAGAAGGCGCTGCACGACAAAAACTAACGGTAGACCTTGCCAACTTTATGAAAATATTGTATGTAACCTGGAACAAAGAAAACGTAGAAGACCAATTAATAATTGATCAACTAAAGGAGCTATCGAATGGCAAGCTGCACCTAAGTGATAATTACAGGTTGCAGGAAATAAAGGATGTACAAGCTGCTGCAAGCAGTATTTCAAAAACTTCTAAACGCACCATAAAAGAAAAAGCACCCAGGCGAGAAATGCAAAATGGTGGAAAGCGCTACGGCCCTAAAAAGAAAAGGTAAAACTAATTTACATGCGCATAGCAGTATTTCCGGGTTCGTTCGATCCTATTACCATAGGACATCAGGATATTATAGAGCGCGCCAGCACCTTGTTTGATAAAATGATAGTAGGCATAGGCACGAATGCCAACAAGCAACACATGTTTACCCTGGAACAGCGTGTTAGCTGGATAGAAAAAACATTTGAGGCGAACTCCAATATTTCGGTTGCTGCTTATTCAGGACTTACCATTGATTTTTGTAAAAAAAATAATGCAAACTATCTGGTAAGAGGTTTGCGCTCATTTACTGATTTTGAATACGAAAGTGCCATTGCACAAATGAATCATAAAATGTCGCCAGTTATCGAAACTATTTTTATGCTAACCAAACCTGAGTATGATGCTATAGCGAGTACCATTGTTCGCGATATTATTCGCAACGGTGGCGAAGTAAAGCAGTTTTTGGCAAGAGGGGTAAGTTTGGGTGTGTGATTTTTGTTTAATCACATTTACGATAGATAATTTGTTTGGTTAGGATGGGAGAAATAAACCTCACCTCTTCCCCTCTCCTTGAGGAGATGGGTGGAATGCACGCTTGAGGGCTTTGGGTCTAAAAAGGAAATTTTTTGATACTGTAGAGGCAAATAGAATTTTACTAACGGTGGGTGTATACTATGTGATAAATTAGTTTTGGAATTGTGGCAATTGGATTCGAACTGGAATAAATTAAAAGAACGACAACTGCAAACACTAAAAATATGTCCCTTGCATTAGGTAAATGTTGCTTACAACATTTTGTAAAACGATAAATGAAGATGAAGTTTAGGTTAATGTACTTGGAGATTTTGTTGATGGTACAAATGAGTAAACGTTTTATAATGCACATGTATGGTGTCACGATCTGCAAGCGCGGCTCGAGCGGTGACAAGAAAAATAATGCTTCGTGCTTTAGGAAGAAATTACTGAGCCAATGTGCCACAATCTGTTGGGCACATAGATTGTGATTTGTAAATACCTGAACCGCCATCAATTATTGTGGCTGCAGTATTGCCAGACTCTACTACCAACCTGATCACCGTATCACGTTCGTTCACAATTTCAGAGCCCATATACCAGAAAACACCTTTGGCTGTGGCATTGCGAGCCCACAGTTGATCAAAAACCGATTTACTAATGTAGCCCCCTTTTTGCTTCTTGCCGGGATTCCATCTGATGTAATTATTAATTAAAACTTTTGCATCGGCCGAGCTAATGTTGCGTCCACCAGATGCCGCTTCTTCTTGCGGAGCAAGTGGCTCAGGATTTTCGCTTTTTACAAATGCGGCAAAACACAAAATAACGAACCCAATGGCAAACAGATTGCGAATGAAGTTGAAAGCCATAATTGATTTTGATTTGTTCATTTCAAATAGATTTTAGAGGTTAATAGTGCGCAAGTTACTATTTATTTAAAAACCAACACAAGCAAATGCCAATGTCTATATTAAGCAACTATTTAGTAATTCGCTCTAAAACAAAGTACATATCAATTTCTCCCTTGTTTTTTGCCGATACCTTTCCGCGGTATTCACACCTGAAATAATCTTTGATAAGCTCATACGTTTGTCCTGAAATATTTATTCTGCCTGGTGCGCCACTGCTTTCCATGCGCGATGCGGTGTTTACCGTATCGCCCCATATATCGTAAGCAAACTTCTTAAAGCCTACAATGCCGGCAATCACCGGTCCCGAATGAATACCTATACGAATATCAAATGATTTTTTATTGGGCAAGTTGGCAAGTCCCCGCTTACGTTTTTGAATAAAATCCTGAATCTCGATTGCGGCATTTACCATCGCGATTGCATGCAATTTATTTTCAATAGGCAGTCCGCATGCAGCCATGTAGCTATCGCCAATTGTTTTAATTTTTTCAATCTCATACTTTTCTACAATGTTATCAAAGGCCTGAAAACATAAATCAATTTCGGCAACTAATTCGGCTGGTGTTAACTGCTCTGCTATGCCGCTAAAATTTTCGAAATCGGTAAACATCACCGTTACATCGTTATACAAAGTGGCCTCGCTTTTTCCGGTATCTTTTAGTTCCTGAGCAGTTTTAAAGGGTAAAATATTAAGGAGCAACGAATCGGAGCGCTCCTTTTCCATGGTAATCAAATTATTTTTTTCTCGTAACTCCAATGTTCTCTCATCTACTTTAATTTCAAGCATGCGATTTTGTTCGCTTATAAATACGGCCTTCTCTTCAGCTTGTTTCAGCGCTTCTTCCTGCGCCTTTATTTTTTCGATGCGCTCGTTTTCGAGTTGCTTCGTGTTTTCTATTGATTGCAAAACGAAACGTATGTTGGCCAATGTTTTTCGAGTGTCGTTTCAAAATCAACAAAATCGATGGGCTTGGTAAGAAAATCGTATGCACCCGCATTCATGGCAGCACGTATGTTTTTCATATCGCCATAGGCAGATATTACTACCGACATAATGGTACGATTGATTTCCTTAATCTTATTGAGCAAGGTAATTCCATCCATACCAGGAAGATTGATATCGGTTACTATCAAATAGATATCTTCTATAGAGCGCAGTTTCTCCAGCGCTTCGTTTGCATTCAAAGCAAATTCGAAAGTAAAAACGTCTGCCTTAATCTGCTTGCGGAAGCGCTGATTAATCAGTGATTGCATATCTTGCTCATCATCAATCACTAATATTCTGTTTGCCATTTCTATTAAAAATTACTTTGTCAGTTTAGTTTTCACAATATCATAGTCAACCGGCTTATGTATAAAATCATCGGCTCCCAAATCTATCGCCCGTTGCAAGTTTGTATGATCGCCATAGGCCGAAACAAGATATACTTTAAGTTGCGGAAACTTTATTTTTATCGATGAAAGCAATTCGAAACCTGACATACCCGGCATATTAATATCAGAAAAAACCATTACAATATCCATGGGGTGCAAATCACTTAAAATCTTTATGGCCTCTTCGCCCGACATAGCAAATAATGGCTCCATGCTTCCGCTTTTTATCTCTTTACGGAATCTTTGTTTAAATAAATCCTGAGCATCCCACTCATCATCTACCACAAGTATTTTCATCTTCCTAGGTTTTTAAAACAGGCAATTCGATTATAAAATTAGTATATGCACCTTCTACCGAGTCGGCTACGATGCTTCCCTTATGAGCTACCACAATATCGTAACAAATGCTTAAACCCAAACCGGTACCTTCACCGGTAGGCTTTGTAGTAAAAAAGGGCTCAAATATTTTTTGCTTTATCTCTTCGGGTATGCCCGGCCCATTATCTTTAATTTCTATTCGCACAGCATTATTTATTACAGATGTTTTAATCTCAACCCGCGGATCATTGCGATTGGCAACCGCATACATTGCATTATTGAGCAAGTTGAGCAAAACACGGCTTATATCCTGTGGCTCTAACCGCACTTCGGGTAAATCCATTTGCAAGGATCTAACCAGGGTGCATTTATAATTTGGATTATTAGCACGCATACTTTGGTATGTAAACTCGAGGTAATCATCACACAGTTTATTTAAATCGGTAAGCTTACGCTGACCGGTTCCGGTGCGCGAATGCTGCAACATGTTTTGCATTATTTTATCGGCACGCGTTCCATGATAATATATTTTATCAATGTTTGACTTTACATCTATCAATAAATCTTTCTTCTCATCTTCATCGTTGCTTGCAGTAAAATCATCAATAAGTTCCTTTGAAACACTAGAGAAATTGATAACAAAGTTGAGCGGGTTTTTAATTTCGTGTGCAATGCCTGCTGTAAGTCGACCGAGCGAGGCCATTTTTTCGGAATGCAATAATTGGTCTTGGGCAGATTTAAGATTAGATAATGCCAGGGCCAATTCTGCATTTGATTCGCTTAACTTGGTATAGGCAATCTTGATTCGCTTTGTTTTATAGTACCAGTTAAAAGCATACAATACCAGCATAATGGCTACAGCTATAAGTGCTATGCGCACAACCTTGTCTACTTCAAGTTTCTTATTCAACAATAGTATTTCTGATTTTTGTTTCTCCAGTTTATTCATGTTTTGCAAACTTGCTATAGCCCGCGAATTATGTAAGGTAAAAATCGAATCTTGTATTTTGTAATATTCCTCTTGAAACAAAAGTGCCTTATCATATTTTTTAATCAACTTATACAATTCGGCTATAGGTTTAGTTATCTTCAGCATAAGCGTAAGGTTATTCAATTCGCTGGCCGATTTGTAAGCTAAACTATAATAACTTTCGGCTCGTTCATAATCATTATCTAATAAAGCTGCTTTACCATAAAATAAATTACACATAGCTTCAACATCTTTTTGTGGGTTACCTAGTAAATACAATTTGCAGGTATCAAGATTATTAAGAGCAAGGTTTTTGTTTTTTACTTCCAGATACAAATTTGCTAATCCTAGTCTGGCTTCCATTACCCGCTGTGTATTATTTATTGTTTCAAATTCTTTCAATGCTTGTTTCAGCATTTTTTCGCCATTGGAATAATCCTTGTCTTCGAAGCTTGCAAGACCTGAGAGATAATTACACGTTGCCGAATTCAACGTATCGCCTATGATTAATAAATCGCGGGCACCCGTTTCAAAGTATGGCAATGCTTCGCTCCATTGCTTTTGAGTATAAAGTACAATTCCCAATTGCATTTGTGTAAGTGCAAAATATTTTTTGTCGTTTAGGTTTCTAAATAATATAGAAGCAACTGTAAAATTCTCCATGGCTGCAGGATAGTTTGCCTGCGACAAATAGTATTTTCCCAATAAATAGTTGGCACGTCCTTTACCAAAATCATAATTGATTTGCCTACTCAATTCATTTGCCTTGCTTAGTACTGTTATTATTCTTTCGCTGCTTGCATTTGTTTTTATGGCCTGTATTCCTTGCTCGAGCAATTTGTTTATCTGTGCAGTGTCGGGCTTTATATTGCTCATTGCATTTATGCCAAGCGTGTCAGAAGCCAATGCAAATGTTATGCACAGAAAAGACATAACAATGCTAATCGAAATAATTAAAAATAGGTGCGAAAAATATTTGATCATACACATTAAGCCTAATCAGGCAGGTTCGTAAAAATTTACATAGTTATACATCGTGAACAAATGTAAAATTTTTGTTTCCCATTACCAGCTAAAATCAAAATTTAAATAAATATTTCTGTTATGCACTCCTGATGCATTGGAATAAGATGGTAAACTGTATCAAATTGTTGGGGCTGAAAATTATTCATTCATTCAATTGATGCACACGTTGGATATAGCAGAGAGACTTGCCCCTAAGCCTCTGTGTTGATTTTTTTTGATGGCCATGTCTATACTTTATTCTAAAAAAACATGAAAACGAAATACAATAGAACGAATACAAAACCCATGTAAGCTTCAACATAAACAAAGCTTTGCAGGAGCATGTTGCATGATATTAAGAAGCTGCTTTTGTGCCAATACAATTAGAGTACTATATTCATTAAACGATGACACTAAAACTTCCTGATAGTGCCTTATGTTGTGCTGGTATATGGTAATAGTAACATGTAAGCCAACCACCTCATTAAATCCGTAATTGAGTATTAATGGTCAAATCAAACATTGCTATTAGCAGTAGAAACTGGTTTAAATTTCACTTATCCGGCTATCCCAAAAAAATAATTAGGCTTTATGTTAATAGTTGCCTAAGTTTGCCATAACTAATCGCCTTAACTTATTTCTAAATAAAAAATTACTAACTAATAAATGACCGATCAATTTAATTGGAAATCGTTTACCTATAGTGTCAATAGCAAGGCTATTGTACCTGTTCTTGGCAACGACTTATCGAACCTGAGACTTAAAAAAAGTAGTATTGAAAAACTGGAATACTATAATGCAATGCTTAGTGCGGGCGAGCAAGTTGGCGATACACTCGAGATAAATCTTTATAAATATCTGGCATTCCGTATTTGGGAAAACTTAAGCAGCAAGCCCCTTGACTTTGACGCCACCATAAATAATGTTGCACGCGGATTGATGGCCCAAAACATTACAGAAAGCGATATTCAACTTGCAATAAAAAATGAAATAAATGCACTTACCAATGAGCAAATAATACTTGACCCTTTTATCAAATTAATATCTATTGGCGGTTTCGAAACCTTTGTTTCGCTCAACTATGATAATTTTCTGGAGCGCGCGTTTGAAGCAGCCGGAAGGTTGGTTAACAAATCGTATAATTTTTCGAATCCGTTTTCAGCTTCGGTAGCATCAGAAAAAAAAGACCCTGCCTTGCCTAAAATTTACAACCTGATGGGCAATATACAGGGAGCAAACTTTGCCATAACGGATGATCAAAGCATCGAGTTCCTTTATATGTTGCAAAATGGAATGGACACCATTGCAAAAGAATTATTTGACGCCATTTCGCAAAAGAGCATGTTGTTTATTGGCAGCAGCCTACCCGATTGGTTTATGCGAATATTTATTCGCATACTATCCAAAGAACCTTTCCGAAGTCAGGTAAAAAAGAAATATGTAGCAGCCAATAATATTTTAAAAGATACGGAGCTTAAGAAATTTCTCGAAAGTAATAACATCAAGGTTATCCCGATAGGACAAAATTTGCAACCCGATACTCAAAATAAATTTTATAAAAATGCGATTGATTTTATAGAGGATGTGCATAATCAGGTAAGCAAAGTAAGCGGCCCACCACCCAACGAAGTTTTATTTAAAGAAGAGATTTTTATCAGTTATAGTTGGACCGACAAATCGCTTGCCGAACGAATGAAAAACGAACTAATGCGTAACGGTGTCAATGTATTTTTTGATGATGATGAATTAAAAACCGGAGAAAAATACAACGATGTAATAATTGAAAAGCTTAAAACATGTGCTTATTTTCTTGTGATTATTTCCGAAAACGCGATAGCCGATAAATCGCGATATGTATATGCCAAAGAATGGACTACCGCTATCCTGTATGAAAAACTGACAAGCAAATCATACATACGCCCATTTATTATAGATGCCACCAAACCTACTGACCCGCGTATTCCCGATGAAATACGTTTGCTTAATATAGAAAGCATTACCAATCTTGATGAACTGCCAAAAACAATTCGCAAGTTTATTTCGGAAAACAACCTTACACCATTAAAATAACTTAAGGAATGCCAGAAAACAATAAAGATACCGCAACCCGTATAGCCATAGACACACAAAGGCCATTTCTTGGATTACGCTCTTTTGAAGAACAAAATAAAGAGCAATACGGAGGCCGCGATATTGAAATTCAGGAAATTTATACCCTGATAAAAAACAATGGACTTACCGTAATATTCGGAAAGTCGGGTATTGGTAAAACATCTTTGATTAATGCCGGGGTTATACCAGAATTGCGCAAGAATTTTTACTACCCAATCTATATACGTATTGATTTTTCATCGGCAAAATCGCCACTAACACAACTAAAAGAGGGAGTGTATGAAAAATTAAAACAAATTGACACATCGGTTGAAGAAGTTGGCAACAAATCTTTATGGGAATATTTCCATAATATAAGGTTGCTTGATGGCTTAATAACTCCTGTGTTGATATTAGATCAGTTTGAAGAAATCTTTACCTTAGGTAAAGATAAACTGCGGGAGGTGCTCGAAATGATTATAGAAGTATCTGACCTTGCCGAAAATCGCATTCCTGCCGAAGTACAAAAAAGATATGCCGACAATGCAACAATGATATCAGCTTCCTTTGCACAACGCAAGTATCATGTAGTATTAAGTTTGCGCGAAGACTACCTTGCTCAATTAGAGAGCTATAAAAGATACATGCCATCTATTGGTCTGTATCGATACCGAATAGTACAAATGACCGCTATGCAGGCATTGGAAGCAGCCACGAAATCATCTAATGGGCTTATAGATAAAGAAGTTGCCATTGAAATAATAAAAAAACTACCTGATGTAACGGAACGTGATTTTGATGAAAAAGCTACCGAGCCCGACAACCAGGAGCGTTTAAAGATAGAGCCCTTTTTGCTGAGCCTTATTTGTTTTCAGATAAATGAAAAACGTATCGAACAAAACTTAGATAATATAAACTTTGAGTTGGTAGCATCATTTAATGTGCAGGATGTTATTAATTCCTACTACAACGATACGGTAAGTCAGTTTAAAGAAAAAGTTCAGGTGGCCTTTGAAGAAACGTTAATTACCGAAAGCGGTTTCAGAAAATTACAATCGTTAGAAGAATTGAAGAAAGAATACGAAGTAGATGAAACCATTTTGGAGGCACTCATTAATAAACGAATTATACGCAAAGAGTTGCGCGATAATGTAGAGTATGTAGAACTTATACACGATGTGCTAAGAGATGTGGTGCGCAAAAAAAGAGAAAAAAGGCGCGAGGAGATTAAGGAAAAAGAAAGGAAAGAAACCATCAGAAAAGCCGTTGAAATTGAAAAGGTAAGGCAAAGAAAAAGACGAAATATATTTATAACAGTTACATTAGTTGGACTACTAGCGTCATCCATAATTTTATTTTACAACATAAAAAATGCTAACGATAAACAACGATTGATGATTTTGGAATTTGCTGGTCGCCTCTTATCAATAGCAAATGGAATAGAAGAAAACTATGGTGACTATCAGAGTGCAGCATTGGTTTCATATGCAGCCTATCGGATTTACGGAAATAATAATGGTGGTGATTTATCACCTTTTTATAATAGCTTTTATAACTCCTTAGAACGTAACAATAAAGTAAAAAGCGTTGGCCCTTATTTTGCGTTTTGTTCAAAACCTGGCAATGGAGTTAGTACTATTAATTTTGCTGGCGACACGGTGCTTGTTGGGTATGCAGATGGAAAAATTTATAAAAAAAGCTGGAGTGATGATAAAGATTCGCTTACGCTATTTTATGATGTAGGTCAAAGAATTACAAGCATTAGCATAAATAAAGGGCTCAAAACGATGGCTGCAGCCGGAACGTTTCAGTATATACAATTGTTCGACTTAACTCAAGATACGAGTCGTTCGGTTCTTATGGGCATTAACTCCGATTTTCTTTACAATAACATTAATGGTAAAACAATTTGTTACAATGAACAAGGTGATTTATTTTTAAGAACCGATAGTTTATTAGCAGGTTGGCAAATGATAGGAGATAATCACAAGTCAATTATATGGGACAAGAGATTAACCATAAAAACAAATAATGGCCAAGTATCGGCTTTGGAAGACACTATAGTTTGGGGAAAAAACCACTTACGGATTAATGGAAAAAAATTTAACTGTGTGGCTGTTGGAAACGAAAAATTAGCTGCAGGAGTGGACTCGGCCATTTATATTATTTCAAAAGATACAATTATAAAAATTACCGATAGCAAACTAGGAATCGTAACATGTGTAGCTTTCGATTCTAATACTGAATTTGCGCTTGCCGGAAATGCAAAAGGCGGATTATGTAAAATTTCGCTTAGCACCTATAAAGTTGAATATAACGCAATTGCTCATGGCAGAATTCAAAGCATTATATGCAGCAACGATAACAAATATATAGTGGCAGGTAGTGCAGATGGTAGTGTAATCATTTTTAATGCAAAAGAAGACTGGTACTTACAAATGCCTTTTATACTAAGGCAAAAGGTTTGCGATGGTGACTTAAATAAAAAGTAAATACACTCACATTTAGTGCTGATAAGAAATACGTACTTGCAGGTTATTATGATGGCACCGTTCTCAAATGGCCTCTAAATATGGACGTGTTGTGGCCTTTAGTGCGTCAACAACTTGATTCAAACCATCAACGTCTTGATCTAAATCTTTGGAATACATACGTATTGCCGGAACTAACCAATAAGTACGGTATAAACGTTGATCAGGATTTTTTAGATAAAATATCGAAGTAGTTATTAAAAAAGTACATTTGTTGATATCAATTATGAAAAAAATAAAAATTATTAATCTCTTGCTTTTCCTTGTAGGATTATTGTTCGGGTTTGGTTCTGTTGCCCAACCTACGGATAGTTGTAAGAATCAAATTAAAAAATATAACACTTTACCTGGTGGTTTAAATTCTACCATCATCACCAACTATCTAAAATGTATGGGTGAACTTGAATTGGAACAAAAGAAATTGAATAAAGAAATTTTATCGTTCGAAACAGAGTTAAAAGCAAAAAAAGCACGTCAGGCTGCTTTGAAACAAGAAAGAAAAAAGGACGACAAAATTAAAAATGACTTAAAGGCTATTCAAGTTGAAAAAAGTAAAATCGAAAATAATTTAAGCCCTCTAAAAAAACAACTGGCTAATGGAAATAATATTTTAGTTTCATCATATAAAAAGATAATAACCTACTACTCTGATGAGGATAATATGACTGAAAAAAATGTTTACGAAAACAAACTCAAGGCAATCGAAAAGAATTAAATCAAACAAAAATAAAATGAAGATTAGAAGTACATACATTTATACAGCAGCCATAATGGTTATATGTTGTGTTTTCAGTGCAACGTTGCATGCACAGGATTGCAATAGTGGATATCAATCTGCGCTTCAGATGTTTCAAAAAGGGCAATATGATTTAGTGCCCGGGGCCACTGTTGCTTGCAGGCAAGATGGTCAGGCTAAAAAGAAAAATGGACAGGCAATTGATGTTGCGTTGGTTACAAGGGTGTATAAATTGGTATACGAGTCCTATATGCGTATTGACAATATTAGCGGTGCTAATAGCGCCCTCGATGAATTGGGAAGCCTTATAGGCAAAGATCGCGAAGGGGCAAAAAGCGCAGTTAATGCAGCTTCATTCTAATCATTTTAATCCTTAGTTTTTAATAGTTGCCAGCATACCATACTTCTGCCCCCACTTTTTAAACAGTGGCCATTATTGTATTTTTTTAAAAGAGAATTTTTAAAAATATCGCTGCAAAGGTTTGGTATTGAAAATTATTGCCGACCCCACCCTGTGTAAAAACTAATTATTACTTAATAAAAACTTTAGCAGCTTGCTTTTACCTTTGCTGCATACTAAAAAGCGCGAATGCCGTTAATTAATATTAACAGTTTAAACCTGAAAGGATTGAGTAAATTTTTTTTCATCTTTTTTATTTGCCTTTGCTTTAACTGGCAATTTGCTTTTGCTCAAAAGCAAAAGTTGCCGGAATTGTGCCCATTATCGGAAAATGCCAAAGCGGTTAAGAATTTTGAGAAAGCCAAAGACGCAAAGAAAGATTTTGATAAGGCAAAAAAATATCTGGAAAATGCTGTAGAGGAGGACACCACGTTTGGTCGTGCATACAAGATGTTGGCGGAGCTTGCCTATACCCATAAAGAATTCCGCTTGATGAAAGAAAATTATGTGAAAGCCATAGCACATTGTCCTGATGCCGGTTGGCAGGCATACTACCGCACGGGGAATTATTTTTTAGAAAATCAAAAGTATACTGAAGCGAACAAGTACCTCAAAGGTGTAAGTGAACAAGGCTGTACTGATGAAAAAATATTAAAAGAAATTGATGAATCCCTCTCAAGAATAAATTTACTGACCCACCCGGTACCTTTTGACCCCAGACCGGTGCAGGGCATTAATACATTCAATCCAGAATACCTGGGTTACCAAAGTGCCGATGGCGAGTTATTTTATTTTACCCGCAGATTTACCGAAGAAAGCAAAGGACTGGTATCGTCACGCGAAGTAGAGAAATTTTGTGTGGCTACAAAAATTGAAGGAAGTGCTTTTAGTGAAGGTAAACCCATGGAACCACCTTTTAATTATAAGGCATTGGATAACGAGGGTGGCCCCTGCCTCAACATTGATAATACGAAAATGTATTTTACCAGAGTTGACAAAGGCAACTTTGATTTATACGAATGCGAATTTGCAAATGGGAAATGGTCGCCCTTTAAAAATTTAAAAAACATAAATCACCCCAAGCAATGGGATGCACAACCAAGCATTAGTCCCGATGGAAAAACATTGTACTTTGCAACATATAGGGATAGCGTTAACATGACCTGCGATATTTACTATTCGGTAAAAAATGAGAAAGGCGAATTTGCAGAAGCGAAGTCGCTTGTGCATGTAAACACAGATGGTAATGAGAAAAGCCCTTTTATGCATCCCGATAACCGCACCTTTTATTTTTCGAGTGATAAACTGCCCGGCCTTGGTGGCTTCGATATTTTTATGGTTAAGATAGATGAAAAAGGCAAATGGGCTAAACCCGTCAATCTTGGCTATCCTATAAATACAGAAGGCAACGAAGTCGGATTTTTTGTAAGCACCAATGGACACAAAGGATATTTTGCAAGTGATAAGCTGCAAGCTGGCAAGGGCAGCTACGATATTTATGAATTTGATTTGTATGATAAAATTCGTCCCGAGAAAGTGCTATTTCTAAAAGGACAATTGACAGATGAAAATAAAGACTTTGTTACCGATGCAAAAATTGAATTAAAAAATGTGCAAACCGAAGAAGTGGTGAAGATAGATGTGGATAGCACGACCGGAAAATATTCGCATGTGGTATTATTCGATAACGATTACCTGCTTACGGTTCGTAAAAAAGATAATGAGTTTAACTCAAACTTCTTTAGTAAGGATGATAGCACCAATTTCTCTCCACAAACAGTTAATGTGGAATTAAAAAACATTAAAGTGGGCGCCAGCTATAACCTGAATAATATTTTGTTTAAAACCAACTCGAGCGAAATAAGCCCACAGTCGGTATTTATGATAGCCAACTTTGCAGCTTACTTAATAGAAAACAAAACGCTCCGAATAGCTATAAATGGTCATACCGATAATCAGGGCAGCGCTTCAGAAAACATGAAACTAAGTGAAGCACGCGCCAAGGTGGTTTACGAGTTACTTATTAAAAACAACATTGCTGCTAACAGGCTTAGCTATAAAGGATATGGCGCTACCCAGCCTGTGGCAGACAATACCAGCGAAGCCGGCAAATCCAAAAATCGTAGAACCGAAATTGTTATTATAGGAAAATAATAGCAAACATAACTGTTATAGTATACCTTCGAGTACCAGTTCCATTTTACTACTGCGCGATCCCTTTATCAGAAAATGAGAATGGCTGTATTTTTTTTGCTGCAAATAATCACGTGCTTGTTTCGAATTGTCAAAAAACTGTGCTGAAATTTTATCTCTATGCTTTGCAAAACGCGATCCTACCAAAATAACTTCTTCCAAATTACATTCCCCCAATAAACTAATGATAGCAAGATGCTCAGCATCTTCATCCTGACCAAGTTCGTACATATCGCCTAACGCAACTATTTTATTATTGTCAAACTTCTGATTGAAATTCTCGATAGCGTGGCGCATGCTTGTTGGGTTAGCATTATAAGCATCCATAATAATTTTGTTACTGCCCCTCTCAATTACTTGACTTCGGGCATTATCAGGCACATAAGAAGCAATGGCTGCATTAATCTTTTCGGCAGGTATCGAAAAATATTTTCCAATTGCAATGGCTGCCATAATGTTTTCAAAGTTGTAAGCACCGGTAAGGCGGGTGTCTATATAATTAATGCCTGGAGTATTTGCAGCCTGCCATTCTACTTGCAGGTATAGGCCAGGTTGCCTGCATTGCCCGCTAATGCTTTGCCAACTGTTGTACCACACCGTGTTTGTATAACTGGCAAGTATGGGCGCAAGATGCGGGTTTGCCGCATTACAAAAAATCACTCGATTATGTAACTGTAGAAAACGATATAATTCTGTTTTACCTTTAATTACGCCTTCAAAACCTCCAAAACCTTCCAGATGAGCCTTGCCCACATTATTTATTAACCCAAAATCGGGCTCGGCAATGTCACAATAGGAAGCAATTTCGCCCTGATGATTTGCCCCCATTTCTACAATGGCCATGTCATGCACCGGAGTTAATTGTAATAGCGTAAGCGGCACACCAATGTGATTATTAAGGTTTCCTCGTGTAGCAAGAGTATTATAGGTAGAACCAAGCACGTTATGCAACAATTCCTTGGTGGTAGTTTTGCCATTACTGCCGGTAATGGCAATAATGCGCGTTTTTAGCTGTCTGCGATGATGTCTGGCCAGTTGCTGCAGGGTAGTCAGCACATCATCTACCAAAAAAACATGGTCACCCATAAGCACCGGTTCATCAATGACTACAAATTTTGCCCCTGCGCCCAATGCTTGATTTGCAAATTGATTCCCGTTAAAATTGGCGCCCTTTAAGGCAAAAAACATACAGCCTTTGGCAATGGTGCGGGTGTCTGTGCCTATCAATCCATTGCATTGAAGGAACGCATGGTAAATTTTTTCTAACATCATTTGATTTATTCGATGGTATTTGGCCTTAATATGCCTGTTATTATTGGCTCAGCAAACATGCATTTTATTCACTTATAAGCATATCGCCATTTATATACTATAGTTTAAAATTTTTCAACATGCATTCAGGTTAATTACTTCTTTTTAAAAATTTCAAAAAAACTTGTGAGAGTAAAGATTTTTGTATTTTCGTTGCCCGAAAAGCAAGGTCTACCTCTTGCATTTTGATTCACAAAAAGATAAACAATTTAAATTCCGTTATGGCAGAAGCGATCACAGCAGAACACACCTCCAAGTCACCTTGGCGCGGTGGAGTATCTCCGTTTAATGTAAGTTGGGGAAAGATATATATGTGGTTTTTCCTTGTTTCCGATGCATTTACTTTTTCAACCTTAATTATTGCGTATGGTGCCTTGCGCCATCGCCACACCGAAATTTGGCCAGCAGCCAGCGAGGTGTTTACCCATTTTCCTTTTGTACATGGTCATATTCAGTTGGCATATGTAGGGTTAATGACTTTTATCCTCATTATGAGCTCGGTAACCATGGTATTGGCAGTAGATGCGGGACATAAACGTGACAACAATGCAGTAAAAATTTGGATGTTTGCTACTATTATAGGCGGAGCAATGTTCGTAGGCTCGCAGGCATGGGAGTGGTATCACTTTATAGTAGGTAGCGAAAAAGGCGCCTATATATTAGCAGACGGACGTTTTGCCCGAACCGATGATTATGAGCCTGGAGTTTTATTTATTCGCGAATCGTTAACCGAACCCGATGCACTTGGACTAATGTATAAAACCCTAAAAATTGAAGGCACTGAAGCGCAGAAACTGATAGCCTCCTCCACTAAGAACATTAAAGGAGCCAACCTTATCGAAAATGAATATGGTCCAACTCCCCTTTTTGCTAACTTCTTTTTCTTTATTACCGGTTTTCATGGATTTCACGTATTCAGCGGGGTTATTATTAACCTTATCATCTACATTAATGTAATTGACGGTATCTATAAAAAACGTGGCCATTACGAACAAGTTGAAAAGGCCGGTTTGTATTGGCACTTTGTAGACCTGGTTTGGGTTTTTGTATTTACCTTCTTCTATCTTGTTTAATCGTTATTAATTTTATTTTATATGTCAGACGGACAACATCACGGATATTATACTGGCGACATTCACAATCAGTTTGTTGAGGAACATCACGATCCCAAAAACAAGGCACGCCTGTGGAAAGTATTTTGGATTCTACTTGCTATAACCGTAGCCGAAGTTATCATTGGTTTCCAAGCTCATTCATGGGGACTTGGTAAGACCCTTCTTATATGGACCTTCGTGATACTTACTATTGTAAAGGCAGGTTACATAGTGCTCGTATTTATGCACCTTGGCGATGAAAAAAAAGCACTTCGCTATACCATATTGCTGCCGTTTGTCCTAATCATTTACTTGATTTTTATTGCGCTAACCGAAATGATATACATGTATAACATGGATAGTTTTTTCAAATAAGCCTGTAATCAATTTTGAATGGGTAAGCCCCAAAGTACTCCCCGAAAAATCTTCTTGATAATAATAATGCTGGTTGTATTGATAGGACCAGCATTATTTTATTTATGGATAATTACCGGAAAAAATAATTACAAGACTTTGCCTTTCCTTGGTTCCTACCAAGTAGTCAGTGGAAATGATAAAGACACCATTCGTTTTACTTTAGCTAATTATACTTTTTTTAGTGTGGAGGATGGGGATTCAATTTCACTAAGCAGCTTTGCTTACAACAAAACCCTGGTTGCAAACTTTGTTGACCTGGCTGTGGCCCAAGCTAAAGATGATATGCGAGCCATGCAGGATATTGCTTATGAAAATAAAAAAGACTCGAAGTAGTTTTCCTAACTCACTTTTTTAATACATCACAAATTAGCCAGGATTCGCTTCATGCCTTGGTAAGGTATTACTATCCCAAAAAGCATCAATGGAAGTTTGCACTATTGCCTCCCGATGAAATGCAAAAAATATCGAAAGAGAATTATTTTAGCCCTGTGGTTTATAAATCGAGCGATAGCCTTTATACCACCAATCCAATGATTATACTTATCGATAAGCATTGGCACCTTCGTGGAAATATGGACGCCACAGACTTGTACGAAGTAAAACGTGCCAAAGAAGAAATCAAAGTTCTGAGGTATGAATATTTTCAGGAACAGAAAATTAAATAAAAAAAAGCCACGACACCCGAAGGTGCGTGGCTTAGCTAAAAAGTTTAACTCTTCTCGTGATTAACTCTCTGCCTTTTTACCAAGAAGCATGATGTCATTTACCTTTATTTCGGTAATGTACTTTTTCTCGCCATCCTTGGTTGTGTAATTTCGGTTTACCAAGCTACCCTCTACGGCAACTTCGCTTCCTTTGGTCAAATACTTCTCAGCTACTTCAGCTTGCTTGCCCCATAATGTAATTGGGTGCCAGTGTGTTTGCTTTTCCCATTTACCATTGGCATCCATGTAGCTCTCGTTTACTGCAATCGAAAAGCGGGCGCATTTCTTATTGCTGTCGAATGATTTGATTTCAGGTGCCTGACCCAAATTTCCAATTAACCTAACACTGTTTCTTAAACTGTTCATTTTTTTAAAATTTAAATTGTTTGACTTTTATTATTTGAATTAAAATTTACTTTTTGTGTGCGACTACATTTATTTTTCTTTAGCAATCGTGTCTTATTTTGGTTTCTCAAAATTGACGATGCAAAGATGTCGCAACCTCATCCCCTAAGCCGGAGTGTAAATGGATGCTTACGTATATAGACGATAGTAAGCGATTTTATACGGATATAAACGGATGTGCTTTAAAACCCAAACGCTTATTAAACAAGCATTCTAGGCACTAACGTTGGCAGTTGTTGTGACTATTCCCACAAATTAAAAAAAAGGAAATTTTTTTCTCAAGACAACTATTTCCGTTCAATTCATACGGTAAGGAACAAGATAAAAGAAATGAAATGTCATTTAATACGCTTCTGAAAGAGATATTTACAAGACCAAAAGTTCATTCCTAATTGATTGTATTTTTCATATAGTTTACAGGTTATATCTTTGGTATCTGCAATTCTTACAGAAATTGTCAATGACATTTTTTCAATTGAATAAGAGACCGATTGTTGATGAAAGGAAATCAGTAATTGTGAAAGAGACACTACGTACAAAAAAAACATATTCGGAGAATAGAAAACAGCCATGGATAAATTTCAAAATAAATATAGAATACCATCTGCCAGATTACAGGGGTATGATTATGGCGCGAATGGAATGTAATATGTTACCATTTGTACCAAAAATTGATTGCATTATTTCGGTGAAATTAATTCCGTAGAGACGGATAATAATCCGTCTCTATATGCAACCGAAATTGGTAAAACCGCCATTCATTTTTGGAAAGAAATTCCTAACCATTTTCCATTTGTTGAATTGGATGAATTTGTAATAATGCCCAATCATATTCATGGGATATTGGTTTTTAATAACCCTGAAAAAACAGATTGGCAACCAAATAAATTGGGCACCCAATCTCAAAATTTAGGTTCTGTAATAAGAGGATTTAAATCATAGCTAAAAAGATATGCCAATCAAAATAATATTCAATTTGAATGGCAAACGTGATTTCACGATAGAATAATCAGAGTTGGCAGCGAATTGAACAGAATTCGTGTTTATATTATTAACAATCCTGCTAATTGTCTAATCGATAAAATGAATGGCCCCTCTAAAGCCTCTAAACGAATTATTAAATAAACCCTGTCCAATAAATTTCACTAATCGCAACTTCGTTATATATTTGTTTTTAAATTTATTTTATGGCACAAAAAACCTGCCTCTCATGTGGCGAACCGCTTGCCGGACGAACTGATAAAAAATTTTGTGACGATCAGTGTCGCAGTAATTATAACAACCGCAAGAACAGCGAGACCTCTCCATTAATAAGAAGCATAAACAACACGCTAAAGAAAAATTATCGTATCCTACAAACTATTCCCCTTATAGAAGGTAAGGGCAAAATAAGCAAAGCAAAACTTACAGACAAGGGCTTTAATTTTAAGTACTTTACACATCAACACACAACAGCTAAAGGCAGCACCTACCATCTGTGCTACGACTTCGCCTATCTGCCCATTGAAGGCGATTTCTATTTTATTGCCCACTGGGAAAAAGAAACCAATTAAGAAATGTCACAAAAGCCTGAAACCAATCTTGAGTTAATAGAACGAAATGCTAAAAAACGTGAACGCGAAAATTTATCATTTCGGCAGTTTCTTAAAGCACAATCATCATCCACAAAAATAGATCAAAAGGTATTTGCATTGTATGCTGAGGTTAGCAATGCCATTGATTGTACCACATGTGGAAATTGCTGCAAACAACTTAATCCTGCTATTGAAGAACATAACAAACCTGCCATTGCTGCCTATTTAAATTGCAGTGTGGAAACCTTGGAGACTAAACACCTGGATATTGATCCTGTTGAAAATTATGAATTCATAAAAACGAATCCTTGTCCATGCCTTGATAATAACAAATGTATGATTTACCAGGACCGGCCTGCTTCTTGTGCTGAGTATCCACATCTGAATAAAAAAGATTTTGTATACCGGTTATTTAGCGTGCTAGATAATTATGGAATATGTCCAATAGTATACAATGTGGTTGAGCGTTTAAAACAATCCTATCACTTCAAGTACTAATGGCCACCATTTTTTCGCATGCAGTAGTAGGCTATACCATTGCAAAGCTTACTAACCAACCACAAAAGTCTACTAAGTTACCACTCATTGCTGCCGTGTGTGCCATGCTTCCCGATGCAGATGTGATCACATTTAGTTATGGTATTGCTTACGAATCATATTGGGGTCATAGAGGTTTTTCACATTCGGTATTGTTTGCTTTATTGATTGGTCTGTTTTACTTTTTGGTAGTATGCAAATCACAAAAACATTTGTTGGTTAGTGGTGTTGTAATTTTTGCAGCAACACTTTCGCATGGACTTATTGATGCATGTACCGATGGTGGGCTGGGTGTTGGTTTTGCAATACCCTTTTGGGGCGAGCGATATTTCTTTCCATTTACTCCTTTACGTGTCTCACCTATTGGTGTGCGATTTTTTTCTCACTACGGATTTACGGTTCTTAAATCTGAATTTTTGTATCTCGTTGTTCCTTGCCTAAGCCTGTTAAGCATAAAGTATGTTTTCAATAAAATGAAAAGTAAGTTATAGTCTTGTCATTTCTTTCGATTCATCGTAAAAAAACATTCTGGCATTATCGCAATAAAATTATTAAGCTACTATTTTTGTATTTATATTGAAAGGTAGTTTCTGAATTTATAAAAAACTAAAATTTAGTTTTCGCCACTTGTTGATGTTGCTTATTGAGCAACATTAATGCTGCGCTTCCATACCAGGGATGCAATTCCATTACCAATCCACCACTCTTAATTAGTGGGTCGGTTTGGGTTAAGGCTTTTGCTTCTTCTACCGTAGTCACATTAAAGATGTAAATACCACGCAGGTCACCATCTTCAAGGAAAGGTCCGGCAAGTAATAGGCTTCCTTCTTGCGCCATACGATTTATATTGGCCATATGTAATTGTTGCATTTCTGCCCTACGTATGCTGTCCTGCTCACGATTGGGACCACGTTTTAGAATGGCCAAAACATATTGTTTCATTCCATAGTCATCGGCACCCACTTGCTTTGCAAGGGTGCTATCGTATCTTGTGATAGTTTGCGCCTGTGCAAACACCATCAACATAAAATTAAAAATTGCATAGATGCTTAGTTTTTTCATCATCCTATTTATTTTTCAAACTTAGAGCCTGTGTAAGATTTATATTTTGAAATAATCAAGAGCGAATATTTTGATTAGCAAGGCATGTTTGCAGGCCTTAGCAACCAACTATGAGTCAAAAACATAACGAAGATAATCGGAATATTCGCCTTAAGAAAACAAATCAGATAAATTTTAAACAGGCTCTTGACAAAGTACAAACTTTAATGCAAATAAACTTGTTGACCTCATATGAAGAGATTGCAATAAAAGGCGGTACCTTCATTATTCTTTCTATACTTGCCAACATAATTTTTTTGAAATGAAAATTTATACTAAAACCGGAGATAAAGGGCAGACATCATTGATAGGTGGAACACGGGTACCCAAACATCACCTGCGCATAGAAGCGTATGGCACCACCGATGAGTTGAACTCTTATATTGGATTATGCAAAAATTTTGTTGACAACGATGCTCAAGTGATTCTGCATCAGGTGCAGGAACACTTATTTACCATTGGTGCTTTATTAGCTGCCGATCCTGAAAAATCAAGAATGACCTTACCTGCATTAGCCATTGAAGACATTGCGATGCTTGAAAAAGCCATAGATACTATGAATGAACAACTCCCCGAAATGCGCTCATTTGTGCTTCCGGGAGGAAATGTTGCTGTTGCGCATGTGCATGTAGCGCGTTGCATTTGCCGCAGGGCCGAGCGTTGTATTACTGCCATTGACGAAATTGCTCCCATAGACAACCTCATCGTTCAATTTGTAAATAGGCTGAGCGATTACCTGTTTGTGCTGTCAAGATACACGGCCTTGTTAGCTAATTGCCCCGAAATCCCCTGAAACCAAGAATTTAAATATTTACCAACCCCCTATACAACCTATTTATATTTCTATATTTTTGCGCGCCATAAAAAATCAGGGCAAGGCTTGATTATTGCATTGTCATGATCGCAAAATATTTTTTGCCCCTGGCAATAAATTTATAAGTAGAACGGTATTTATTTAAAACAGAAAAGCATGTATTGGACATTAGAATTAGCATCGCATTTAGAAGACGCCCCCTGGCCTGCTACCAAAGACGAATTAATAGATTTTGCTATTCGCTCAGGTGCTCCAATGGAAGTAATTGAAAATTTGCAGGAACTTGAAGACGAAGGAGAATCGTATGAAAACATCGAAGAAATCTGGCCTGATTACCCAACCAAGGATGACTTCTTCTTTAACGAAGACGAGTATTAAAATTTGATTTTTTAGTAACAGAAAAAGTATAAACCCGCAAATTGCGGGTTTTGTTTTTTTATTCAATCACAACTACCGGGTAATCATCCTCTCTTTTTTCCATCTTACCTATTTCAACAAAAAAATGATTGCCCATAACTGCGATAAATTCATTCATATTAGATTTTGCAACTGCAACTAATAAGCCTCCGCTTGTTTGTGGGTCGCATAGTAGGTTTTTCATTTCTTCATCGGGCATCTGAACCTTGTGCCCATAACTTTTAAAATTGCGAACAGTACCTCCGGGTATGCATCCATTTTCTAAATATAATGATACATAATCGAGCACCGGTATCGTACTATAATTAATTACAGCTTTAAGGTTGCTGCCTTCGGCCATTTCAATTAAGTGACCTAACAATCCAAATCCTGTTACATCAGTCAACGCATTTACTGCCTTGCAATGTCCAAGTGCTTCTCCAATATTGTTTAAGGTGGTCATACTGTCAATTGCAACTTGTAAATGACCGGCAGCAATTATGCCTTTTTTATTGGCAGTACTCAAAACCCCTACTCCAATTTTTTTTGTAAGAAAAATTACATCTCCTTCTTTGGCGGTGTCGTTACGTTTTAAATTACTGATATCTACAATGCCATTCACAGCAAGGCCAAATACCGGTTCGGGGCAATCAATGCTATGTCCTCCTGCAAGCACAATACCGGCATCAGCACAGGCTTTGCGGCCACCGGCTATTACTTCATTTGCAACGGTGGCATCAAGTTTATCTATGGGCCATCCTAAAATGGCAATAGCTAATATTGGTTTTGCACCCATGGCATACACATCGCTGATTGCGTTAGTAGCTGCAATGCGCCCAAATTCAAATGGGCTATCTACAATGGGCATAAAAAAATCGGTGGTGCTTATAAGTGCGGTACCATTTCCTAGATCATAGGCTGCTGCATCATCGCGGCTGCTGTTGCCCACCAGCAATCGCTTATCATCAGGTGTTGCTTCGTGATTCTTTAAAATGGCGCTAAGTACAGTAGGTGCAATTTTGCATCCGCATCCTGCTCCATGACTATATTGTGTTAGCTTTATCATATTTCAAATTTAACTCGTTAGTAATTCTAATTATTTCTTGAGGCAACATTTCTTCGGTAAAGTTATCTGCATTAATATAAACTGCATGTTCCTTATTACGTTCATTGTTGCTATGTGTATATGTTTTATCATAATACTCCATTAATATCATAACCCATAGGTTCATGTTATCGTATTCAAGTGCTTCAATAGCTTGCTGAAGGCGCAAGCCTCCTAATCTTTTTGCAACCTTATGAGTGCATTGCGCAAGTAAGGCTTTATCAAAATGTCCATACTCTTGTAAAATACGTTTTTTTCGTTCTTCAAAATCGCGCTCAATTTGAATCACCATCGCTTCGCGCATCTGCTTAAAAAACATGGCCGGAATTTGCACTGCACCAATTTTGTTACTTTCATTTTCAACGAAAATATGTGGCGCACCTTTTACCTTTTCTAATTCGACTGCGAGCATGTTTTCGAAATGCTCGCTGCTAGGTTGTGGCTTCTGACCCAAGTGCCCAAAGGCTGAGCCTTTATGCGATGCAAGTTCTTCGAGGTCTATGCATGCCTGATTTTTACTTAATAATTGATGTAATATTTCGGTCTTGCCAACTCCTGTTTTGCCTCCTATTATAAGTAAAGGCCATGATTTACACATCTGCGCAAGCACGTAATTTCTAAATGCCTTGTATCCTCCTTTAAGCACGAAAACCTCCATGCCTGCCAGGTTTAACAGCCATGCCATGATATTGCTTCTTAAACCTCCACGCCAGCAATACACCAATACTTTATTGTCCGGAGATAATTGTCTTGCGCTTGTAATATGTCCCGCAAAATTTGCTCCTGCTATTTCAAACCCTTTAATGATAGCATCGGTGCGGCCTTGCTGTTTAAATACAGTACCTACTATGGCGCGCTCTTCATTGTTTAATAACGGTATGCTTGCTGCTTCAGGCAAGTGTGCTTGCATATATTCGCCCGGGCTACGGGTATCGATGCACGTATAACCTTGAGCTAGTAGCTCAATAAATTTTTCAACTGAAAGAATTTGCACGTTGTGTAGTTTCTTTAATTAAGCATGGGGTCTTCGGGATAATTTGCAATGTTACCAAACGACTTGCCCATGCTTCGCAATACACTTTTCCATAAGTGTTTGTAATTGGATTCAAAAACAAATGAATGCGTTGCCGGAGTAACTATCCAGCTATTGGTATCATGTTCTGCTTTTAACTGACCAGGGCCCCACCCGCTGTATCCGGCAAAAAAACGAATATCGTTTTTTCCAACTTGTTTGGTATCGAGCAAAAATTTCATCTGCTCAAAATCGCCACCCCAATAAATATTGTCGATAATATGTTTGCTTCCCGGAATTTTTTCGCCTAATGTGTGCACATAAAACAGCAACTCTGTTTCTACAGGGCCTCCAAAAAATAAATCGCTCTCAACCTGGGGAAATGTATCGATTGCATCGGCTATCGTCATGCCGGCTGATTGGTTTAATATTAGTCCTGCACTTCCCAATTCGTTGTGTTCGCAAATAAGAATAACGGTGCGCTTAAAATGAGTATCGCGCATAAAAGGCTCTGATAGCAAAAGATCGCCTTGCTTAATTTGTATGTCTGATTGTATAGCCATTGCAGCCACAAATATAAAAGTAATGTTTCGAGTGATGGATATTTTTGAAGTAATATAATATCAACTACACATAATTTCGACTTCATGCTATAATTATTAAGCCAATTGCACAGGTACAACACAGCCGGTTGTTTCGATTAATCAACCGAGTATAACCTGAACATATTACTTTTATTAAAGTAGTAAGCTACAACTACAGCAACATAGGATTTTTTCCAAATCATATTGGTAACCTCGGTTTTACTTCCTGATTTGTATAGCACATCAATGCTTTGCTGTGCGTTTATCTGATACAAATACTCGGCACGAAAAGTTATCATGTCCTTGTTTGGAAAAATTCTGAAAACACCGGCACTAAGGAAAGGTGCAATTGCAAAACTTCCCGATACCTGATTGCCTGCCTTTATCATAGCGCTATTTTTCTCATCTATTAATCTTAGCGAAACTGTTTCTAAATCCGGATTTTGTATGAGTGGAATTACGGCACCAAAACGAATGAGCGGATTTAACCTGCGTGCAATGGCCCATTTAAACTCAAGTCCGGAGACAAAAGCAACTTGGTTAAGCCTGAAATTTGAATTCCTGATATGAAACTGCTCATCAGCATTGGCAGATGAATCGTGATAGAACAGGTAACTGCGATTATTGTTAAATTGAAATTGTAAACCAATCACAACATCAAAAGGGGCTTTGGTGTTTATTACATGCTCGCCAGCGGCAATTACTCCAACGCTTCGCTTACGGAATAAACTTAGAGAATCGGAAGCAACTACTAACTCAGGCTTAGCTATGCGTATTGCCGACAAACTGAGGGCATATGCGTTTAGTGTAAGTACTTGCCTGTCAGATAGTAATTGTTTATCGTTTCGCCACTTAAGCTTTTGATATTTATCAGTACTGCGCAAGTTACGGAGGTAATTTCCCCGCATGCTGTAAGAATCTAATGCAATAGCATATCCAAGCCGAATGGCCAGGTAATTATAATTAAAAAATAATTTGCCATAGCGCTGATTAATGTTGCTGGTATGCAAATATTCGTAAGCGCCTATCTGTGTTTTTTGAAGCAAATTAATGCCAGCATATAAACCAATACTAACATAGTTTTTCGATCGAAGAATAAAATCAAACGTAAAGCCGGGCCGTAACATTAATGCTGCACTCCGGTGTCCATAACCGGAATTAAGACGAAGATAATTAGCAGAGATATTGTACACCTGATCAGGAAATGAAAAAACATTTTGCTCTTGCGGGTAATTGCGATTGTGATATTGAAAAACAATATCGCTGCCAAAATTGAAACGGCCTCGTTTGCCAATGTATCTCATAGAATATATTCCTGCATGTAAGCCATAATAGTATAGGTCCTTTTTAAATCGCAAAGCGGTTGGTTGATAAATCAGGGTATCATTCACTCTAAACCTTTTTGCATCCATTTCGAAATTCAGGTTGTAAAAACCACCAGCTACTCCGGCAACAACACTCATACCATGCGAAATTGTATGGCGATACTCAATTGCTACCTGATTAAAATTAATAATAGGGGTTTTAATGAGTTCATTGTCCGTGCCTTTAATTACAGGATTAGCTACTCCCTCCGAAACAAAAACCTGAATACTTTGTTTATTAAAATATCCTGCATTTCGGTGTTTTTGTCCAACCAAAAATTTAAAGCATAGAATCATCAGAATACTAAAAACTATTCTAATCTTTGCGGTTCTGTCTGGATAAGTTTTCAGGATAATTTTCTGATTAAATGTTAAAAGGATTCTGTTACTAAGAAGCAGCAAGTTGCAAAAATTAATTTTAAAATCCCAAAAAAACATGGAGGAAGGAAACAAAAAAATTGAGCATCGCAAACCCTATGATATGTATGAGCTTACAGATGATGGCGCACCTGACAATCCATTTCAGTTGTTTGATAGCTGGATAAATCATGCCATGATGCTGGATGCAGATGAGCCGCATGCAATGACTTTGTCAACGGCAACAGGCACGCAAGTGTCATCACGCATTGTATTGTTGCGCAGTTATGGACCCGAAGGTTTTTCTTTTTATACAAATTATCAATCGGCAAAAGCAAAAGCATTGGAAGTAAATCCAATTGCATCACTAAACTTTTTCTGGCCAAAGGTGCAACAGCAAATTCGTCTGGAGGGAAAGGTTAACAAACTTTCTGCTTCTATCTCCGAAGAGTATTTTGCATCGCGCCCACGCGAGAGTCAAGTTGGAGCATGGGCTTCTTCGCAAAGCGAAGAAATTTCTTCACGTGCTGCGCTTGACGAACAATTTGCTGCAATCGAAAAAAAATACGAGAATCAAACAATACCATGCCCTCCACACTGGGGTGGCTATGTCTTGCAACCTGATTATATTGAATTCTGGCAGGGTCGCCTCGGCCGCCTGCACGATCGAATTGCTTATAAACTTGTCAATAACTCGTGGCGCAAAAACCGATTATGCCCTTAAGACTTATTTAAGAAAATTAACTGTAATTAAAATCTAGATTGTGACTCCTATTGAAATGATTGTTCGTACCTTAATTCTTATCCTTTTACTGGGGTTAATTGATTTATATGTTTTTCAGGGTGTAAAAACTATATCACGCAACTTTACACCAACAACACAACGAAATATTCAAATTGCTTTTTGGTTGCTCAATGCTGTATGCTGCACTATTTTAATTGCAGGTGTTACCATTTCCGACTATCATAGTTGGAATAAAGTATTCCGCACGTATGCGTTTGCTTTTATACTTATCTTTTATTTTTCGAAAGTCTTCTTTATCGCCTTTCTTCTTATTGATGATATTTCACGTGTATTTCAATTTGTTTATACAAAATTAAAAGGCAACGATTCACTATCGAATGACTATAATACATCTGGGTATATTAGCAGACATGATTTTATTGTAAAAACCGGATTGGTAATAGCAGCTATTCCCTTTATTAGTATGGTGGCAGGTATGGTTAAAGGTGCTTACAATTATACCATTCATAGGGTTAAGATTAAACATGCAGGCATTCCAAAAGAGTTTAATGGTTTTAAGATTGTGCAAATTTCGGATATACATAGCGGCAGTTTTACATTTGAACATAAGGTAGACAGGGCGGTTGAAATGATATTAAATCAAAAGCCTGACCTGGTGCTATTTACCGGAGATTTAGTTAATGAAATGGCATCCGAAGTACTTCCTTTTATCGAAACTTTTAAAAAAATTACTGCACCTCATGGAGTATTCTCCATACTTGGCAACCACGATTATGGTGATTATCATCAATGGCCAAGTGCTGAGGATAAGCAACAAAACTTTGATAACCTTATTCAGTCGCATGCAGATATTGGGTGGAAGCTAATGATGGATGAACATCAATACATCGAAAAAGGAGACTCTAAAATCGGATTGTTAGGTGTACAAAACTGGAGCTCGCATAAGCGATTTCCAAGGCATGGCGATTTGATTAAAGCAACAAATAATTTTGAGCCGCAATCTTTCAACTTACTTATGTCTCACGACCCTTCGCATTGGCATGGCGAAGTGCTGGATAAATACCCATTCATTCATCTTACACTTTCGGGCCACACGCATGGAATGCAGTTTGGCATTGAAATACCAGGAATAAAATGGAGTCCCGTGCAATATGTTTACAGGCAATGGGCCGGCTTATACTCGAAAGAAAACCAACACTTGTATGTTAACCGGGGGCTTGGATTTATTGGTTATCCGGGCCGTGTAGGCATTATGCCTGAGATTACAGTATTTGAACTTGTAGCAACCTCCTAATCTGCAGCATATTCTTTTTAATGTAAACAAGCATATTCTAATTTGAATAAAATGCAAATGCATTTTATAATGTTGTCAGTATGCTATTGATTTTCTCTTATAAAATAAAAATACAATCTGAAACACCAGAAAATCTTTTTGCGTAGGTATATACACCCTGTTAACAACCCTTGCATTTTTTTCTACATGTCAAACATGTAAATTACAAAGACAAATCCTACTCGCATGAAATTGTCATCCCCTTTGGGTATTTAACCATATAGGTAAAGTCTTTCTTTATGGTTTCGTTCGGATTAATTTTTAAAACCCATTTTAGTTCGTTGTTTTCAGGATTAACCACTGCATCTGACTTAATAAGATTGACAACAATATCGCTGGTGCTGCTAATTGGATATTGGTCGTATATAGTAACCGTAACAGGAGTATTGACCATCGACTTTACACTGATTTCAATGGAGGTTTCGCGTTCAATATTTTTATTTAAAAACTTCTTACTGCTGAATTCTTTCAACTTGGTACGTTTTACCACAAACCGCTTGTCAATACCTAAACCAATGACGAGTGTGTCTTCCTGTGTTTTTGGATTAACATACGTTGTGCTCAGAAAACTGTTGTTTAAATATACATTGGCTTTACCAGGCAGCAAATCAAGCGATTCGAAATTGAGAATATTTGCCACAAGGAAAATATTATTATCCAACTTTGGAACGCAACGATATTCAAATTTTGTATCGAGGGTAAATGTTTCTACATCCAGCATAAACTCAGCTGATTCGTTGGCAATGGTTACCGGAGTGGCAATTACATAATCGCTTGCTGCAAGGCTTGATACGGTGGTCCATGTGTACGTAGCATCTGCATTGGTAAACAGCTGCCGTTGTTTCGATTTTTCATCTTCTTTGTCTTTATACAAAATTTGATTGCCTTGAGCATTGCCATCATACGTTGTTTGTGGTGCATAATACCCTGCGGCTTCATTGCTTTTATAATCGCCATCTTTTCTTCCTGCTAAACGCGAGCGGTAATTCCAGTTTGCTTGATTCAAAATCCACTTGCTTAGTACAGGCACCTCGCCACTTGTAAAAGGGCTTCCACTGGCAAGCGTAAGTTTGACATTGCTCCAGTTTTCGCCTGTATACTGATTGATAATGGCCTTAAACTTCAAGCTTAATTGTTCCTTATCGCTTTGTGTTTTTATATCATATACCGGATACCAACTTACACCAGATGCAATGTATGAAAGCTCAAACTGTCCATTAACTTTTGCTTTAGACTCAAGCGTAATTACAATATTACCTTCAGGCTTTTTATTTCCTTGTCCCAACTCCGATATCTGCATATTTAGTTTCATAATCTTTTGATTTAACTTGTCAACTTGCTTGCTATAGTCAAAAGATTTTTTGCGTGCCAAGCGAAAACGTTCGGTGTAAACGTCCATCACATTGTCAAGCTGATCTGCCTCCACACCTGATTCTCCACCAATCTTTCGATTTGCCACTAGCACATTTAGCTCCTCATCATTCATGTTTTGTTCAAGCTGAACTAACTCTAATTGCTCCTGCAATTGCTTTACACTATCTTGAAGTAACTTTACTGCGGCAGTATTCTTTTCACCACTCAAAAAGTTTTTTTGAAAAAGTACATTCATCAAATTTACTTCTGGCGGAAAGGTAAGGCTAATGCTCTCTTGCCCTATCTCGTAAGCAAGGTCCTGCACCACAATGCGATTGATGCCCGGCTGTACTGTGGCATTAAACTTCCTAACCTAATGCTCCGCTCGAGTAAATTTTTACGGATAACACTTCGTTGTGCTTACCTTTTATTTCACTTTGCGACATACTGACAAAACAAAAAATTTACAAATTAAAATCAGAAGAAAATTTTTATTACTCATATAGAATTTTGTTTAAAAGAGAAGTTAACGCAAAGTAGCGGAATAAATTATGATTGCAAAATAAATGCATTTAAACAGGAGCAGGTAACACATGTTTAAAAAGCCATCAATCAAAAATAAAAATCCTGAAAATGGCTACAAACAAAAATGCATAATAAACTGTTAACCTATATTGTTGGTAACAGGAAACACGTTCAATTAAAAAAAATCACAGTATTTATTTATTAAATTAACTTTGTGGCTTCGCCATAAATTTAGAATAAGAAAACGAAAAAAACCATGGCTCAACAAGTAGTACCCAGAGCGTTGCTAAGCACTATTCAATGTCCCGAAGAGTTGCGCAAACTAAAAGTACATCAATTGGAACAGGTTGCACAAGAGTTACGCAATTTTATCATCGACATTGTATCGGTTAATGGAGGCCATTTTGGCGCCAGCCTTGGTGTAGTGGAACTAACCGTTGCCTTGCACTATGTGTTTAATACTCCCAGCGACCAGTTGGTTTGGGATGTAGGGCATCAGGCTTATGGCCATAAAATACTTACCGGCAGACGCGATCAATTTCACACCAACAGGCTGTATGAAGGCATCAGTGGTTTTCCAAAACGCAGCGAAAGTGAGTTTGATACTTTTGGTGTAGGGCACTCATCCACATCCATAAGTGCGGCTTTGGGTATGGCCGTTGCTTCGCGTTTAAAAGGAGATAAAAAAAGGCAGCATGTGGCCATCATTGGTGATGGAGCAATGACCGCAGGTCTTGCTTTTGAAGGACTTAATCATGCCGGAGTAGAAAACTCCAACTTGCTGGTAGTACTCAACGATAATTGTATGAGCATTGATCCTAATGTGGGTGCATTAAAAGAATACCTTACCGATGTTACGACTTCTGAAACCTATAACAAAGTTAAAGATGAGGTATGGAGGCTTTTGGGTAAAATTTCAAAATTCGGACCAAATGCGCAATCCATAGTTGCCAAAGTTGAAAATGCCATAAAGAGTTCTTTGCTTAAGCAAAGTAACTTGTTCGAATCGTTGCGCTTCCGCTACTTTGGTCCTATAGATGGACATGATGTAAATCACCTGGTGAAGGTGATGAACGATTTGAAAAAAATTCCCGGGCCTAAAATTTTACATTGTGTTACCGTAAAAGGTAAGGGCTATTCCCTTGCCGAACAAGATCAAACAAAATGGCACGCACCCGGATTGTTTGATAAGATTACCGGAGAAATTTTTAAGCCTGTAGTTAATAAGCCAAAGCCACCTAAATATCAAGATGTTTTTGGACACACCATAGTTGAATTGGCTGAACGTAATAGTAAGATTGTAGGAGTTACGCCTGCCATGCCTTCGGGATCATCACTTAATATTATGATGAAAGCAATACCAGATCGTGCTTTCGATGTGGGTATAGCTGAGCAACATGCAGTTACTTTTAGTGCAGGCATGGCCACACAGGGGCTCATTCCATTTTGTAATATTTATTCATCGTTTATGCAACGTGCTTATGATCAGGTGGTGCATGATGTGGCATTACAAAAACTGAATGTGGTATTTTGCCTTGACCGTGGCGGCCTTGCTGGTGCCGATGGGCCTACTCATCACGGTTCGTTCGACCTGGCTTACATGCGTTGCATTCCAAACATGATAGTGAGTGCTCCAATGAACGAGCAGGAACTACGCAATCTAATGTACACTGCTCAGCATGATAATATGGGGGCTTTTGTTATCCGATATCCGCGTGGCAATGGTGTGATGGTAGATTGGCGTACCCCGTTCGAAGCAATTAAAGTAGGTACAGGACGTAAATTACGTGGTGGCGAACAAGTTGCAATATTAAGCATAGGGCATCCCGGTAATTTTGTAGTGGAAGCTTGCGACTTGCTTGCTAAAGAAAATATCTACCCCGCACATTACGACATGCGCTTTGTTAAGCCTCTCGATAGTGTTTTGTTGCACGAAGTTTTTAGTAACTTCAAGGAAGTTATAACTATTGAAGATGGATGTATTCAGGGTGGTTTTGGCAGTGCTGTTGCCGAGTTTATGATTGATAATAATTACGCTACCAATATTACCCGCCTTGGTATTCCCGATAGCTTTGTTGAACATGGTGAGCAAAGCGAGCTATATAATGAATGTGGTTTTGATGCAAAAGCAATAATCAAAACAGTACGTCAAAAACTGGTAGTTTATCACTTCCAAAAAGAGCAAGGCAAAAATATAACCACAAGCAATTCGCCTCCTCAAGGCTATCGAGAAATAATATGACTGAGAGTAAACTTCATTGTGGCAAAATTAGAATTAATATGTTGTGATTAATAACGAATAATATGCAAGTGCTCGTGTTTCAAAATTGCTATAACCATAAAACACATAATCAAACCTAAGAAGAACTTGTTTTTGCTCTCACATCTAATTGATATTTGAGCATGACCCACTAAAGAATTTTACGGATTATTTTCTTTCAAGAACAGCGAAATAAAAGGCGATTAGAAGTTTTCAAAAAAAATGAGAATAAACAAAAAAGCCCCGAAATAAATTTCAGGGCTCATCAATTATATCGTAAGAAACCAGATTACTTTCTAACCGGAATAGGCTCTAACTCCTTCTTGCCTTCTAAATCAATTACAATTGGTGTAGCTATGCAGATAGATGAATACGTTCCCACAATAATTCCCAATAATAATGAGAACGAAAATGCGCGTATTGTTTCGCCACCAAATAAAAATATAGCTGCCAATACGAAGAAAATTGTAAGAGAAGTATTAATTGTTCTTCGTAACGTTGCGTTCAAAGCTTTGTTTATTACCAATGATATTTCGCCCTTCTTATGAATGCCAAGATATTCACGAATACGGTCGAATACAACCACCGTATCGTTAATAGAATATCCCATAACGGTAAGAATAGATGCGATAAATGCCTGCTCAATATCCATAGAGAAAGGCATAATCTTTCGGAATAAAGAAAACACTCCAAGAATAAATAATGCTTTTGTTCAACCTGATTATCGGCTTCAGCTTCTTTACTATCAATTAAATAGGCTGTGGTGATTTTAAGTGTCTTTGCATTTTCGAGTGTCTTTACTTCGGGAGTTTTCCAAAGGCTGTTGTTAAGGATGATCTTATTTCTTCAGCATTACGTTCTTCTTTAAATTCAACACGATAGGCACGGCCTCCACTAAAGTCAACTCCCTTATTAAATCCAACTGTAAAAATTGAAATCAAACCAGCAAGTATAAATGCACCTGACACTAAATAGTAAATTTGCGTTTGCTTACGAAATCAATGTTCACATTGCTCAACCAGTTTTCGGTCCACTTCCTTGAAAACCTAATTACTTTATTCTTGCTCAACATCCATTCAAATATTAATCGAGAAATAAATATTGATGTGAATAAGGAGATAATACCTATGATAAGCGTGGTTGCAAAACCTTGCATAGGTCCGGTACCAAAATTGCGAGTACAATAGCTGTGAGAATTGTAGTTACGTTACTATCAATAATAGCGGACATGGCATTTTTGAAAACCATCGTTGATGGCTAACCTAACCCCCTTGCCGTCAATCAATTCTTCGCGTATTCGTTCATATATAAGAACGTTGGCATCAACAGCCATACCCAGGGTAAGCACAATTCCGGCAATACCTGGTAAGGTAAGTACTGCATCGATAGATGTCATTACTCCAAATAAAAACAGGATATTGACAAACAATGCCAGATCGGCAACCCAGCCAGCATTGCTATAATAAAATACCATGAACAGCAATACCAATATAAGGGCTATAACAAATGACCATAGTCCGGAGCTAATTGCTTTTTCGCCTAAAGATGGCCCAACAACAGCCTCCTCAATAATGCGGCAAGGTGCAGGCAATTTTCCAGCTTGTAATATATTAGCCATATCAGCAGCTTCCATGTCGGTAAAATCACCGGTTATTTGTGAATTTCCATTGGGAATTTCTCCCTGCACGGTAGGATAAGAATATACTTGCTCATCAAGCACAATTGCGACTTGCTTGCCAATATTTTCCGAGGTCATGCGCTTCATTTTGTGCACCCTCAGGATTCATTTGCATGGTTATTTCTGGCTTATTGGTCAATACACTGCGATCGCCACGTGCACTGGAAACTGCGCCTCCATCTAACGGTGCTCTACCATCACGGCTGGCAACTTTTATGGCTACTAATTCGCGTATTGTTTCATCATTTGGAAAAGGAGATTTTGCACTCCATAAAAACTTTAAGTCACCTTTTAACAAAGTCTTTATTTCGGGCCTTGAAAATATGGCATTCACTTCGGCCGTATCACGAATACTGGCAAAACCAACGCGTGAATTTTTGTAGACTGCATCTTGATCTTCTTTGTTTTCACTTGAAAATCGGAAGGCGTCAACACACTAAACAATGGATACTCCTTCTTGAATTGCTCTGGAGTCATGGTTCCTTTATCTGCTGTAGAGGTATCATTCTTGGCGCTGTCGGTAGCCACAGGTTTATTTATTTCATTTAATAATGCATTAGCAGCTGAGTCCTTGGTTTCAACTTGAGTTGCAGCAATGCTGGCCGATGCAGCACTATCTGGCTGGGTTATCGGATTGCTTCCCGCTTTAGCAAGCGAATCGCGATCGTTCAAGGTTTTAAGAGTCTTGTTAACTTCAATAATTTGCGAAACAATGTCACCAAATTGATACGTAGGCCAAAACTCGAGTTGTGCAGTTCCTTGCAATAACTTACGAACACGCTCTTTATCTTTTACACCGGGCAATTCAACCAAAATACGTCCATTTGCTGCTTGTTGCACATTGGGCTGGGTTACTCTAAATTTATCAATACGTGTGCGGATAATATTATAGGAGCGCTTTACCGCATCATCAACCTCACCACGTATCACTGCAAGTACTTCGTCATTGGTGCTTTTGTAGTTTACTTTACTTTGCAAGTCAGCGGTGCTAAATATGGCTGCAAGTTTATTGTTTGGGTTTATTTTGTAAATTCCTGACCGAACAAGGTTACCAAATCAGTTTGCGAGTTGGTTTGTTGTTTTAATGCATTTTCAAGGGCTAAATTAAAATCCTTATCCGTGTTGTAGTTGGATAACCCACGAATTACATCGGCTGAATTTAACTCAAGCGTTACATTCATACCTCCTTTAAGATCTAGCCCAAGGTTAAGCTCACGCTCCTTGCACTCGCGATAGGTGTACACATTAAGCAAGGGAGGGAATACCTTTTGGTTTTTCATAGAGTCGAGGTAGCGGGCTTCCTTATCCGCATCACCTGCCGCATAGCCACGGGCATCGGATTCCACCTTTTTGGTCATCCAGGTGTAGCTTGTCGAAAAAAGCAAAAAAAACAATAACTCTGATTGCCAGTATCTTATTGCGCCTTTATTTGCATTACTTTTAATTGATTAAATAGTTTCTTAAATTTTTTAAGCGCGCAAATATAGAATTTTGATTTTAGATACAGCAAAATGGCAAAGTTTTTAGTTTGGGGCCTTTATGCACGGTTTTGGGTGGAAATAGTTGATTTAGAAGTCTTTCTTTTTTGGGAAAGTGTGTTTGACTTGCCGATTAGATTTTGGAGTAGAGTCTCATTGTTTTTATTGTGTTGAAACAATAAGGCTGCTGATGTGGATTTGAGAATTCAGATTCAATTTACATTAGCTTCGTTATGTAATGGTTCCATTCTTGAACTTTTATGTTGCTGCAATATTCAACCAGAAAAATGGAAGAGCAAAAAATATTCACGAAAGGAGAAACGACTATTCCAACTGCACTTGAACTGATTTTGATTTATACAAGGCGTTTTTTGAAATAAATATAAAACGTCATCTGTAGATAGCTACTTGAATTATATTTAATGATTAATGCTTGGCAGAATTTCGGACAACTCCATTTGGACAAAAATTAGTTTTTGGAACGACTATCTACCCGAAGCAGCAAATGTATATCACTAACCCCGATTGTAATGGAAATCCTTTTTTCATTTTCGAACACAATAAAAAGATTGTAATCAAAAGCGGACGGAACTGTTATTAGCACCTTTGAATATCGCAGTTTCTAAACTACAGTAGCATGGAAAAAGTAGAATTTTGTCAATTTTATGGTTTAACCAGCGGATAAAAAGAAATACGTCCGAACTTGACAACATTAATAATCTCAATTGCAATTGGATTAATTTATTTCATTTGCGCCTTCAATTTTTTTGAGGAAAAGATTTTAGAAATATTAAGTGAGACACATTGCAGTAATTGGTCTGGGAACGATGGGTAACTGAATAGCCAGGTATTTGCCCAGTAAGACTATAAAGCACGCTTATAGATATTAATCAAAAACGCCCTTGATAAGGCCATAGCTACTATAACAGCCAATCTTGACAGGATGACCGCTACAGCAACTCTAACTGAAGAAGTGAAGGCCATGGCATTAAATAATATTAACACACATACAGATTTATCGAAGGGCGTAATCAACGCAGACCTTGCGATTGAAGGTTTTCGAAAAGGGTTGATATATTAAGATAAAGGTATTTGAAGATCTTGATAAACATTGCAAACCTGGAGGTATATATTAGCATCAACACTTCATCAATAAGTATTTTCGATGATTGGTGCAGCTACTAAGCGTGGCGATAAAGTAATGGAATGCACTTTATGAATCTGGTTCCGGTAATGAAATTGGTTGAAGTAACTCCGTGGTTATTTAACTTCGACAGCGCGTGGCAGGTGCGATAAATGAGTTATCGGTGCGAATTGGTAAAACACCAACCGAAGTAAACGATTATCCGGGTTTTTATTAGCAATCGTGTTTTTGATACCGATGATAAACGAAGCCATATTTGCCTTGTAAGAGCGTGTGTCTAATGTTCGCGATATAGATACGGTAATGAAGTTTGGGAGAACCATCCAATGGGTCCATTGCAGTTGGCTGATTTTATCGGCTTAGATGTAGTATTAAATATCTCATGTATTATATGATGGGTTTGAAAACTGCGAAATATGCTCCTTGTCCGCTTTTGTAAATATGGCCGAGTAGGGCATTTAGGAAAAATCCTGGCCACGGGTTTTATCAATATAAAGAAGGCAGCAAGGACCTTGTGGTGGCCGATGCTTTCAGGAGACGGTTGTAAGTGATAGTGTTGTGATTGTTGGCTGTCTGTAAATATTAATTGACATTCATTTTTCAAAATAAGCACACACTCCATGATTAAAATATATTCGTTGTCATTCGATTCATCAATTTTTAAGAAGATAAATTGTTTGAGTAAAAGCATTTACCTTAAATGATTTTATCGTCTCATTTAATGTAATATCGTTCCGAAGAGGGATGAGTATATAATTACAGATGTGCGTAAAACAGTAATCAATAGTAAAACATTCTTCGCCATATCTTGCAAAGGCTTCTTTGAAATTAATTTCACCTTCGGAAGGCTTCATGAAATTACATCTACTTTATTGTCGCCATGTTTTATAAGTGTAAAGTAAAACGGAATGCATCGAGTGGTTGCTTATCATAATCAAAACGGTCCCATTTTACCAAATATAAAACGTGCTGTTGTATCATTCACATGTTCGAAGATATACTGGCCTTGGAGAAAACCACATTAAGGTTGAAAGCTCGGGGCAAGTGAATTTTTCTTTTAAATGTTGAATGGTTGGGAACGAAACAAATTCCACATTCTGTCCTTATCCCATACTGAATATTCGCCAACATGCATCGAATCGCGGTATAAGCAATGCCTGCTTCAAAGCATCCCATTAAAGATGGAAGGTGTTGTCCCAAGGGTAGTATAGGCCATATGTGTTATTCTGTAAATTCGAGGCAGACATGGCAGTGTATATGTAGCCTTTTATAGCCTTTAACCATTACCATATATACTGTAATTTACAATAAATGAAGCAATTGCAATTTTTCTACGGACAGCGCTTTCTTCGTTTAAAACAAGCAGATGATAAGTAATACCATAAATGGAATGGTGTACAAAGGGTCAAT
>JADKDR010000017.1 GCA_016714535.1 Bacteroidota bacterium | reverse complement strand
AAAGTACCAAAGTTCAAATTCCTGGCACGTTTGCTCAATAGAAAGTGCCAAAATGTTCAATTCTGAAATTTCAGCCCCACTTTTGCCAAACCCATGTTAGCGGGTTCGTTGTTTTAGTTATGATTTTCCTTCCAATATGGTGCTATTATTTTTCCTTCTTTATGGCTCAAAATCAATAGAATTATTGTCACAAACGAAACAAAAATCGTTACTTGAATTCAAACCTTCTAGTCCAAATTGTCCACCTGTAAAACCATTCTGCTCCTTCTATTTTAGAAGTAATTAATGTTTTTGAAATTGAATCATCGGAAACATTTGTCTGAATATTGCAGATTGCGTTAAATTCCAAGCAAAGTGAATTGCAATTGGAAACCATAAATTTCTCTAATAAATATAGGCAGAACTAATAAAAGTCCTGTTTAGCTTTGTAAGTCCAAGTGCAGCTGTTAATGAACTATTAGGGTTTCCAAGGTGCATTGCTCCAAATAAAAATTGCGGATATAAATAATGCAAAATAACTTCCAATTTCTCTCTGTTATTCCTGCAATACTATACCTCTCATTAAAATTTCTTCGAAAATTGCAGAAGTAAAAGTCAAATGCAAATGGTGGGACTAAAAGAATTGGGTTTATTGAAACAATTGAATAACCACTTTTTAAATAAACAAGTATTGTCAATGATTGTAGTAAAACACCTAAAATAATTCCTATTGTCAAACTTTGAAAAGTCCATTTTTTGGCCAATTCTTTAATTTCTTTTTCGTAAATTTATATAATGTTACATACGAAACTATGCAAGAATTCAAACTAATTATTCCATTTATTAAGTTTTTATATCCTTATCTAATTCCGTTAAGTTTAACAGTTACCTACTAATAATTCATTGTCCTACGCTAACAATTACACCAATAGACAATAAGTCCAATGATTATTTTAGTTAGTGGGAAGGAAAGAATCTTTTGTCCAATGCCTTTTTGTCCATTTCTATTTTTGTTTAACTTATTTCTACGGTGTCGTTTACAATGTGCCAAATCGTGGATATACGAAGGTTTTTGTGTACTATATCTGCATTTAAGGTTTTCAAAATATTGCAAGTGTTTTATTATCAATAGTTTAGTAATTGGCGATAGTTTGAGAGGCAGTTGCGTATATCCACAGCTAGTTTTACATTTGTATGGTTAGTTTGAGGATAAACGCGCACCAAATATATTAATAAAATGGAGCTACAAAATATTTCGGAATATAAATTTTCGTTTGGTAAGCATAAAGGTAAGGAAGTAATATGGGCGGCCTTTGAAAAAAAGGCTGTTTTGATTACGGCATTTAAAAAATTGGAATCGGCCCGTTGGAGCCAAACAAAAGGAAGTTGGTATGTAGCAGACACCCCCCAATTTCGGTTTGCATTTGGGCTGGCAGCGAAGCCGCTTGGCAAGGATGCTTTTGTAAATATACAACCTATGAATAGGGCGGCATTGCAACGGATGGAAGATACGATTTTGCTAAAAGGATTAAGCCCAAATACATTGAAAGTTTATGTGTGTGAGTTTGCACAATTTTTATGCGTGCTAAAAAATCATGCAGCCGAAACCATCACAGCCGAGCGGCTTCGTAACTATTTTTTGTACTGCACCACAGAATTAAAGCTAAACGAAAATTCGTTGCGAAGCAGAATAAGCGCAGTTAAATTTTATTATGAGAAGGTGTTGCATCGCGAAAAAATGTTCTATGATATACCCCGTCCCAAGCGGGCGCTTCAACTACCCAAAGTGATGAGTGTAGTGGAAGTTAAAAAGATTATAGATCTTACAGTAAATGACAAGCACAAGTTGATGCTGAAAATTTGCTACGGCCTTGGTTTGCGTGTAAGCGAAATAGTGAACCTAAAAGTAAAAGACATTAATTCGAAGCGGATGCAGGTATTGATAGAAAAATCGAAAGGTAAAAAAGATAGAATGGTAACCTTGCCCGATACGCTGCTTGTGCCTCTTCGCGAATATTATGTAGCCTACAAACCAAAAATATATTTGTTCGAAGGGCAGCAAAGCGACATGTATAGTATTAGAAGTGCGCAATTAGTTTTTAAGCAAGCATTGCAACGGGCCAATGTAAACTATGATTTGGGTATTCACTCATTGCGCCACAGTTATGCAACACATTTATTGGAGTACGGTACCGATATTACTTATATAAAAGAGTTGATGGGTCACAATGATGTTCGCACCACTATGCGTTATACACATGTGAGCAATAAGGATTTGGCAAAAATAAAAAGCCCGCTCGATAGGATGTAGTTGTTTTGTTTTTGATATATTTTGATGAACTATTTTCTATGTTTAAAATCATGCACAGAAGTTCGCGTCTCGCGAACTTCATATAGTTTCTGTCCGAAGATTCCGTTTCCGTTAACCTCATACTTACCTTGTCCGAAGTTCGCATCCCCGCGAACTTCACATTCAATAAAAAGTTCTTAGACCTGAAAGATGAAATGGTCATAGGCCTAAGTTGCCTTAGCTCACAAGACACCAACTCCAGATAAAAATTATTTTTCTATATAGCGTGAGCTAAGCTAGAGTTTAATAAAATTAGTTTGTACGCTTTCGCTTTCATTTTCCAATTTTAAAATATATTCTCCTGCGTTCAACTGGTTGATAGGTAATTGATATTCCATTATTGGCTGCACACTTATAGCACTCTGATAAACCAATTGCCCTTTTAAATCAAATATAAATAAAACTGCCGGAAGTTGGATACTCTTATTCAACTGAAAGGTAATTACGCCAAAAGCAGGATTCGGATAAAGAGATAATTCAATTGACTTGTTTTCTACTGGTAGCATATTGATTTTGCTAGATGGAGATAACGCAAAATCAATTAAAGTTACAATGCTTGTATCTGGTAAAATTACATTGCTTACTCCTGCTGAAGTTTCAAAATCTAATACCTCAAAAGATTTGGTTACAAATACACCATTGCTGTCAGCATCATATAGGTATGTACTAAGCGTATCACTTTGCGCATTGGTTTTAGAAGCAAAAACAATTGTAAGGCAGCACATGTAAAGTGCGAATATAATTCTACTCATTTTCATCATATATTATTAATTTTTTTGTAACACTGTTATGCTGGTCAGTCAAGGTAATAAAATACAGGCCGCTCAAAAGTTTATCATTTGGCCTTATTTCGTTGCCTGTAAAATTGCGATAGCTTGTAACCAATGCCCCATCGCTTGTGTGTATAGAAATATCTGCATTGATTACTAGCTTTGAAAAATAAATGGTTCCTCCAAAGTTTGGATTGGGAAAAAGGGTTATATTATACTTTTCAAAACCTCTGGAATGAAAGTAGCATCCGCAAATTTTATTATCTCAGTATTGTCAGCAAAAAAAGTTGTATCCCAATTACTTCCTATAAGATATAAATTCGCATTACGATTTTCAATTAATAGTGGGATTCCATAAGTCGTATTTGGAGAATTATATTTGTAGCTTTTTAAAATTGCCAGTGCTATCTATGCGGCTTATTTCATATAATTTAGGGGCGTTAACATTGCTATAATAAGTTGATGCAATTAAAATGTCGTCATTTTCTAAGCATTTCATGCTTAAACCATTGAAAGATGGAATTGAAATGTTATTAAAGCAAGAATCAACAATAGCAATTTTTGTGACTTGATAATTGCCAATTTTAAAAAGCTCTAAAACACCTTTCCATGTACTACCCACATTAAATCCACTGTAAATATTATTTTGAGAGTCAAAGGAAAGTCTCGCATTATAAGAACCTCCCGAAGTAGTATAAATAAGTGTATCCCAAAGCTTACCAAGTGTATCTAAACTGTAAACGAAATTTTTATTATTGGCTGGCTCAGCTCCTACTATCCACAGCTTGCCATCATTGTCAATTTCAGCATCGTAAAATTGACGATAACTCATTAAATGCTGCCATAAATATACGCCTGAAGTATCAAAGCATCTCACCCGCTGCATGTTATTGTTAATACTATCCCCAATTACATACATGTACGACCTATTAAACTGTATATCTAGCACTTTAAAAAAGTGTACTAAAGATTTACTCCATATCAAATTGCCTTGTAAATCGTACTTTAATATTACATTTTGGGGCACACCTAGAACCACATAAACATGATTATCATATAGCTTCATTTTACGATTAAATAAATTTGTATCAACTGAAATATCAAAAATCACCTGCCCTGTTGTACCATCTATTTTTATTAAATGTAAGGTGTCCAATTGCCATACATTGCTTACGTATGTAAGAGCATAAATATTACCCGCTGTATCAGTAGATAAATCATTAACGACTTCACCATTGAGCGAATCTAACCTTTGCCATTTAAAGACTTGTGCACCAGTTGCATCATACTTTAATATACTTGCATTTGTTTCAAAGCCAACTTGCTTGCTACTGTTTGTTACAGCAACCACAACATTCTCAAAGGAGTCTAACAATGCATGCGTAACATTTGAGTGCCTATCTAACTCATTATATTGCACCAACCAACTTAAATTGATTTGCGCCATTTGTTTTTGCAAAACCAAGGGTAATCGCAATTAAATAAACCAGTACTAATTTAATTTTCATCATTTATCAAGTTTAATGGTAAACACTTACTTTATAATTCGTTACATTGGCGTCATAATCTTTATACTGCCCCGAATCCATACATCGGTGCCAGGTGGTTGTGGCGGGGTTAAATTTATTGAGACTTGATATTCGGTATTTGACAATAATTTTAATTCGCCAATGGTGATGCCAGGATCTATGTTAGAGCTTAATAAAATTAGATTGTACGCTTTCATTTCATTTTCCAATTTTTAAAATATATTCGCCTGCGTTCAACTGGATGATAGATAATTGATATTCCATCATTGGCTGCACACTTATAGCACTCTGATAAACCAATTGCCCTTTTAAATCAAAAATAAATAAAACTGCCGGAAGTTGGATACTCTTATTCAACTGAAAGGTGATTAGGTTAATAGCTGGATTCGGATACAGAGATAATTCGCTGGACCTATCCTCCTCAAGCAGCTTATTAATTTTGCGAGAAGGAGATAATGCAAAATCAACTAAAGTCGCAATGCTTGTATCTGGTAAAATTACATTGCTTACTCCTGCTGAAGTTTCAAAATCTAATATCTCAAAAGATTTGGTTACAAATACACCATTACTGTCAGCATCATAAATGTATGTACTAAGCGTATCACTTTGCGCATTGGTTTTAGAAGTAAAAACAATTGTAAGGCAGCACACGTAAAGTGCGAATATAATTCTACTCATTTTCATTAATTATTATTAATTTTTTTGTAACACATTTATTTTGCTCTGTAATTGAAATAAAATACAACCCGCTAGAAAGTGCGCTATGGGGTTTCAATTGATTGCCTGAAAAGTTCATATAATAATCAACCATTCTTCCTTTGCTGTTATAGATAGAAACTTCAGCATTCTGAACTTGCTTTGATAAATAAATTGTGCCACCATAATTTGGATTAGGGTGCACGTATAAAGTTTCATTAATCCCAAGATGATTATTAATAGAACTGACATTAGCCATTTTCAAAACATTGATACCAGAAATGCCACCAACCCCCGAATATGACCCACTTAGATAGTAGAAATTTTCTGTTTCGTTTAGCCTAAATGCCATCTCCTTTGAAGTACTCGAGTTAGTGTACCTTGTATCCCATAATTGATTTCCTGCAGTATCAAATTCTGCTAATTGATAATCAAAAATTGGTGATTTCCAGTACGTATTAGCAACTAACAGAGAGGCCTTTTTAGTTACTATAATGTCAAACCCTTTATAATAAAGTGCCTTCCAACCTTCTGAAAAGCAAGTATCAATAACATTAAAAGCAATTGCTTGATTATCAATTTTAGCAATGTGACATTCTTTAGAACCATTTTCAATAATATAACTCCAGTAAATACTGAGATTGCTATCAAGTACTATTTTAGACTTGCTTACTTTATTAAACGGCCCTCCGATGGTGGTATCTTGTATGGTTAGATTTGTATCAACTTTAGCACAATAGGCCTTATCTAAATGATCCATACCGCACATCCACAAATTCTTCTCTACTGTAAGTGCATTGCAAAACTTATTATTACCATAAGTCATTCCAACACTGGAAATAAAAACACCGGCAGTGTCATATTTACAAATTTTTGGATACCACCCACCATTGCTACTTAATGTATCCCCCATGACATAGATATTGCCGTCAATACCCTCTATTGCATTAAGGTGAAAATACGCAGGAATTATAGTTTGCCATATCAGATTTCCGCTAGAACTGTACTTAAAAAGGGTATTGGTGGGATTAGCTAATGCAAAATAAATCTCGCCTGCGTATTGATGTATAGTGCTCCAAAAGTAAGTTGCATTTAGAGTCGTTTCCATTATCTTGGTTCCATAAGTGCCATCAATACCAATAAAATGAATGCTATCCGGTTCCGAATTTGATATTAACCAAATATTGCCAATGGTGTCTATGCAGCTATTTCGAATATTTTGCTTTTTTGTACTATCATGTTTGGTCCAAAAAGTTGTAAAAACACCACTTGGGTCAACCTTCAAGATTATAGGATCAATGTCATTAATTGTGGAAACATTCGCCACGAGGAGTAATGAATCACCTTTCAGTGAATAGGTGTTTTCTACTTCGTAATAATTAGTAGAGTCAACCAGAATAGAAGACCAAATAATACTATTTTGAGACATACTTGTGTTTATGATTGCCAGAATGCCCAATTTTGTAAGAATTATATATAAGAAAAAATTTTTCATTTTGTGATTGTTATTTTATAATTATCAACTTGAGAATTAAAATCTTGAAAAACACCTCTAATAGAAATTACAACATTCGTTAAATCTCCTGCAATACCATTGTTTACTAAAGTTACTTGCCTACATTCATTAATTGATTTACCATTTTTATAATTTGCCATTACATTAATCCATACATCGATAAAATTGTTCATTAGATAACGAATCCGAAGTTAAGAAATTAACTTTAGTTTGAAAATAGCCGGAGGCCGATATTTAGTCCGCTCGCGAGACGCGAGCGAAAGCAAAATGCAAAGTCAATTACATATTCCTCCTATACTGCCCTCCAACTTCAAACAATGCATTGGTATTTTGTCCGAGCGAGCAGTACTTAACCGATTCCATCAATTGCTCAAACATATTGAGATTATGCATAGCTGCATGTTGTAAATTGGATACCATTTTGACTTGCATATCCATACTCCTACTATGCAAATGCTTGAGTGTTGTTATTTGATTCTCTTTTTCTTCGGTAGTGGCTCGTATAACTTCGCTTGGAATTATTGTAGGCGAACCTTTGCTCGACAAGAACGTATTTACTCCAATTATGGGATATTCTCCGGTATGTTTCAATGTTTCGTAATACAAACTTTCCTCCTGAATTTTTCCACGCTGATACATGGTTTCCATGGCACCTAATACTCCGCCACGCTCTGTTATTCTATCAAACTCCATAAGCACTGCCTCTTCTACCAGGTCAGTTAATTCTTCAATGATAAAAGAACCTTGCAAAGGATTTTCATTCTTGGCCAATCCTAATTCGCGATTAATAATTAATTGAATTGCGATTGCTCTGCGCACACTTTCTTCGGTAGGTGTGGTAATGGCTTCGTCATACGCATTGGTGTGCAGCGAATTGCAATTATCGTATATGGCATATAGTGCTTGCAACGTAGTTCGTATATCATTAAAATCTATTTCCTGTGCATGCAATGATCTTCCGCTTGTTTGTATATGATACTTCAACATTTGCGAACGCTCGTTTGCTTTATATTTCAACTTCATGGCCTTGGCCCATATTCTTCGTGCTACACGGCCTATTACTGCATACTCAGGGTCGATACCATTGCTAAAGAAGAATGATAAGTTTGGTGCAAAATCATTTACGTCCATTCCGCGGCTGATGTAATACTCAACAAACGTAAATCCATTGGCAAGTGTAAAGGCAAGTTGCGAAATTGGATTAGCACCAGCCTCAGCAATATGATAACCTGATATAGATACCGAATAAAAATTACGTATCATGTTATCAATAAAATATTGTTGCATATCTCCCATCATTCGTAAACTAAATTCGGTTGAGAATATACAAGTGTTCTGTGCCTGATCTTCTTTCAATATATCTGCCTGCACGGTACCACGCACTGATGCAAGGGTGTTAGCTTTTATTTTTGCATATACATCTGCTGGCAAAACCTGATCACCGGTTACGCCCAACAGCATTAACCCTAACCCATCATTACCTTCTGGTATGTCTTGATAATATTGGGGCTGCGAAGCTGGATTATCTTTATACAGAGCAGCAATTTTTTTCTGCACCTCTTCTTCCAGACCATTTTGCTTAATATACAATTCGCATTGCTGATCGATGGCAGCATTCATAAAAAATGCACATACAATGGCCGAAGGGCCATTGATGGTCATAGAAACAGATGTGGTAGGATCGCAAAGATTAAATCCACTATATAATTTCTTTGCATCATCAAGGCAACAAACACTTACTCCACTATTACCAATTTTACCATAAATATCGGGGCGATAATCAGGGTCGCGACCATATAGGGTAACACTATCAAATGCAGTGCTGAGGCGCTTTGCCGGCATACCTTTACTTACATAATGAAAACGCTTGTTGGTACGCTCGGGGCCTCCCTCACCTGCGAACATGCGCGTAGGATCCTCGCCCTCACGCTTAAAACGGAATACACCTGCTGTAAATGGAAATTCGCCCGGTACATTCTCCTGCAATATCCATTGCAGTAAATCTCCTGATGCAGTTGTTTTTGGCAATGCAACCTTCGGAATTTCCTGATGCGAAAGCGAAGTAGTATGTGTTCTTATTTTTAAGATTTTTTCGCGCACTTTGAATTCGTAAAACTCACCTCGGTAAGCTTTATATTTTTGAGGCCACTCTTCCAGATGTTTTTTACATTGACCATCCAATTTCAATTCCCATTCTACCAACACTTTATTCAAAGCATCTTTGACTCCTTTATCATCACACAACTGAATACTTTCTCTTAATGCAAAAATATTTTGTGCTATAGCGGCTTGCTCTCTTGCCCATGCATCGTAGCCACGGTTGTTATCACTTATCTCGCTAAGATAACGTGTGCGCGCTGGTGGTATGATGTAAATTTTTTCGCTCAGTTCATCCGTCACATTCATCTCACTCTTTAGCTTAAGCGAAGTTTTCTCTTCCATTTTATTTATCACACACTTATACAATGCATTCATACCAGGGTCGCCAAACTGCGAAGCAATGGTGCCAAACACTGGTAAAGATTCATCAGGCGCATCAAATATTTTGTGATTTCGTTTGTATTGTTTTCGCACATCGCGCAGTGCATCCAATGCACCACGCTTATCAAATTTATTAAGCGCTACTACATCAGCAAAGTCGAGCATGTCAATTTTTTCTAATTGCGATGCTGCACCATACTCAGGTGTCATAACATACAGCGATACATCGCTATGTTCCGTTATTTCGGTATCACTTTGTCCTATACCGGATGTTTCTAAAATTATTAAATCAAAACCGGCAGCTTTTAGTACATCAATAGCTTCGCGCACGTGTTTGCTCAAGGCAAGATTGCTTTGGCGTGTAGCCAAAGAGCGCATATACACGCGCGGGTTGCTGATGCTATTCATACGAATTCGATCACCAAGCAATGCGCCACCTGTTTTTCGTTTGCTCGGATCCACAGATATAACAGCAATTGTACTACCGAAATCTATTCCCTTATCTTTATCTTTAAATTCAATCAAAAATCTACGTATCAACTCATCAACCAGTGATGACTTACCTGCACCACCTGTTCCGGTAATGCCCAGTACCGGTGTGTCTATACCTTTTGATTTGCGGCTTTCAATCTTTGCCTGTACGCCTTCATATTGCTTGGCAAACTCTTCCGGATTATTCTCGGCAGCTGATATCAGGCGTGCAATCTCTTTATGATTGGATGTAGAAAGATGCTTAACCTCACCATTTAAATTAAATCCGGTAGGGTAATCACACTTTTGCAACAAATCATTAATCATCCCTTGCAGGCCAAGCGATCGTCCATCATCAGGATGATAAATTCGGGTAATACCGTAGTTATGCAAATCATCAATTTCGCTTGGCAAAATAGTACCTCCACCACCACCAAAAATACGAATATGACCACAGCCCCGCTCGTTAAGCAAATCGTGCATATACTTAAAGTATTCATTGTGCCCACCCTGATAACTGGTCATAGCAATAGCATTGGCATCCTCCTGAATGGCACATTCTACTACTTCGCGCGCACTGCGGTCGTGCCCCAAATGGATAACTTCGGCCCCACTCGACTGTATAATTCTTCGCATGATGTTGATGGCTGCATCATGCCCATCAAACAAACTGGCTGCGGTAACTATTCGAATTTTATTTTTTGGATGATATGGTTTTGCTTCTATCATAAAATGCTTTTTAAATTAATCTCACAACAATAGTAGAGAGAAAATTTGAGTTGGAAAAATTACCTTTAATAACACCCAACCTGTATATAAGGTTTGCCCGGCAAAATTGCCATAGAAATTACTTGCTGTGTAAGTTTCATAAAATTTTTATTCCTTTGAGTTCCTTTATTAATTATGGCATTACTAGGTAGTATTATTAAAAAGGGTATTGAACTCCGGGCATTGGTGAACCAGGATGAGTTGAATACCCCTATACAAAAACAGCGAAAAGCTTTACGCAAATTATTGCGAAAGGCTCAATATACCTACTTTGGCGATTATTACAAATTCAGCCAGATACTGCGAAGCCGTCATTTTGTTAACACCTTCCGGCAATCGGTGCCTATACATGACTATAGCACCATATTTAAAAGCTGGTGGAGTAAATGCCTCCATGAAAATGAAGATGTGTGTTGGCCGGGTCAGGTAAGATATTTTGCGCTAAGTAGCGGAACAAGCGACTCATCAAGCAAGCATATACCCGTTACCCGCGACATGGTAAAGTCCATACAAAAGCAAAGTATTAAACAAATATTTACCCTGCGCAATTTTGATGTGCCCGAAGAAGTTTTCGAAAAAGGAATTCTTATGTTAGGGGGTAGTACAAATCTGGAGCGCAATGGCAGTTATTTTGAAGGGGATTTAAGTGGAATAACGGCTAGTAAAATTCCCTTTTGGTTTCAGCATTTTTATAAACCGGGCCGCAAAATTTCGAAACAAAAAAACTGGGCAGCTAAATTGGAAGAAATAACCGAAATGGCTCCGCAATGGGATATTGGCATCATTGTAGGTGTGCCGGCATGGTTGCAAATGCTGCTCGAAAAAATTATTGCTCGCTATAAACTCAACCACATTCACGAAATGTGGCCTAACCTAAGCCTCTACGTGCACGGTGGGGTAAGTCTTGAGCCTTACCGCAAAAGTTTTGCTGCATTACTTGGCAAACCGGTTACCTATATCGAAACCTATCTGGCCAGCGAAGGTTATATTGCCATGCAAGAAGCTCCCGAACAGGACATGAAACTTAACTTAAACAACGGTTTGTTTTTCGAGTTCATTCCATTTAATGACGATAATTTTAACGATGAAGGCGAACTAAAAGGCAAACCCGAAACCTTACTAGTAAATGAAATAAAAGAAGGTGAAGAGTATGCGCTACTCTTATCGAGTAATGCGGGAGCCTGGCGCTATTTAATTGGAGATACCATACGTTTTACCAATAAGAAGACTTGCGAAATTAAAATTACCGGACGCACCAAACACTTCCTAAGTTTATGGCGAACATCTTTCGGTTGATAATATGAACAAGGCTATTGAGATGGTAAGCGATGAAATGAATATTACCATTCGCGAATTTTGTGTTGCCGGAATTCCATTTCAAACATTATTTGCACATCACTGGTGGATAGGCACTGATAGTAATGTAAAGCCCGAAGAGCTGAAAATGCGACTCGATGAAAAACTAAAATTACTTAACGATGATTATCGGGTTGAACGCAGTGCAGCCTTAAAAGAAATAATGGTAACCATAATACCCGATTCGGTATTTATAAATTACCTTGGCTCAAAGGGTAAGATTGGCGGACAAAATAAATTCCCCAGGGTTATTAAGAAAAAAAATCTTGACGAATGGAAACATTTTGTTTCCGCACAAACCATTGACGCTTAACTACTGCTGCACTATGTTACAGGCTCTTTGGCAAGGTTTTTTGTTGGGATTCGGATTAGCCTTTTTAATTGGCCCTGTTTTTTTTCTAATACTTTTTACCAGCCTTAACAGGGGATTTAAACCTGCAGCATACATCGCTACCGGAGTTATGATTAGCGATGCAGTTTGCATTATTATCGCTCAACTCGCTAATAAATTTATTAATCAAAATGTCACTGCTAAATTTATTTTTGGCCTGGCCGGAGGAATTATTCTTGTTGCATGGGGCGCCTTTGCCATTTTTAAAAAAGTAGAAATGCCGCAACGTGATCTTCAGCCTGCTCGCTATAACAGTAAAACTATTGCCGGTTATGTGTTGCGGGGGTTTGCGGCTAATACATTTAATCCCTTTGCACTTATTTTCTGGATTGGTGTTGTAAGTGCCATCAGCTTGCAAGGATATGATAAGAAAGAAAATTATTTATTTTTTGCAACGTCTTTAGCAACAGTGCTTGCTACTGATATTGCTAAATCATATTTAGCCAATTACCTTAACAAGTTTATCAGTACAAAGGCGCTTTCTGTTTTTAATAAAATTAGCGGAGTTGCACTTATACTTTTTGGTTTACAAATATTGTGGAAATTGATGAATTGATTTTATCCAAAACAACGAATAGCCTGTTTAAGAATTATAAGTTTTATTTAATTGCCTTTACTTCAAAGCATCAAACAACTCCTGCGCTTTCAGTTTACCTTGTTCAGAATTTAGAGCGAAATAATAAAAACGCTCAATATCACCTCTGTTCATTGCGGTTTGCATTACCCCTTGCGACTTATGTTCGGCAATTTCCCAGTTAACTATTATGCGATAATCCAACCTGTTTTTAAAACCAAACTTTTTTAATCTGCTTACTTCAAATGGAGCTACGGTTCTATCAAATCTGGTTTCGGTGTAATCCTTCAACTGTAAAAAATTGTTTTTATCCGTACTTAAACTATCTGTTACATCATAAGCCAAAACAATGGGTTTGGGAATATTCAATTTTTGAATAGTGCGCAAAATAAGCAATGTGGCTGCTTTGTGCCCAGCATGTGTAGATGAATCGGGTATCATACAAAACACAAAATCATACTTGCCTTTTACCATTATTTCATGCAGTTTTTTTTCTACCCGAGTACTGTTCCAGGAAGTATCAAGCGGGTCGCGTTCGTCAAGGCCATAATGACTATCCTTTTCAAGCAGAAAATAAATCTTATTAATCCCGATAATTTTGGCCGCCTTTATTAACTCCCTTTTCCTTATGGCAGGCAGGTGCTTTCGTCCGATAGCTTCTTCAGTAAGCTTTAGTTGATAGATGGGTTCGGCTAAGGTTGAATATTTATACCCAGCCTCTCCATTAGTTATTACACATAATTCAACTTCACCATTCAACTCATGGGTAATACGATACACAGTAGCAGCACATCCTGTTTCATCATCCGGATGGGCAGTTACTAACAAAACTTTTGGTTTTATAGCTGTTTGTGCATTTAGTTGAAATGCCCAACCAAAGCAAATAATAAGCGTAAGTACTTTTAACATGTCCTTAAATTTATTTTAATAACTCGCAGTTTACGAATTTTGTCGCCTCGGTAAATAATGCCGTAATTGCGCGCCCAAATAACAAGATTAAACAGGTTAAAAATTCAATTTATAAAATAAAAAAAATGGAAGAAGTATTTATTGTTAGTGCCGTGCGAACACCAATTGCAAGTTTTGGCGGTTCCTTTTCAGGCATGAGTGCTCCGCAGTTAGGAGCAATAGCTATAAAAGCAGCACTTGAACGTAGCGGAGTAAAACCCGACATGGTAGAAGAGGTATTAATGGGAAATGCACTGAGCGCAGGAATAGGACAGGCGCCTGTAACCCAGGCAAGTATTGGTGCCGGAATACCCGTTACAACACCGGGAACCATTATTAATAAAGTGTGTTCATCAGGCATGAAGGCCATTATGATGGCTGCACAAGCTATAGCAAATGGTGATAAAGATATTATGGTAGCCGGAGGTATGGAGAGCATGAGCAATGTACCCTATTATCTTGATAAAGCCCGCAATGGCTATAAATATGGCCACGGTCAGATTACAGATGGACTTGTGAAAGACGGCCTATGGGATGTTTACAAAGACTATCACATGGGCAATGCAGCCGAACTATGCGCTGCAGAGTGCAAAATTACGCGCGAAGAGCAAGATGCACATGCAATAGAATCATATAAACGAAGTGCTGCAGCTTACGAAGCCGGAAAATTTAAAAATGAAATTGTACCGGTAACTATAAACGTTAAGGGAAAAGAAACAATAATAAGCGAAGACGAAGATTACAAAAAGGTAGATTTTGCTAAGGTACCAACATTGAAGCCCGCATTTCAAAAAGATGGTACAGTTACCGCTGCCAATGCAAGTACATTAAATGATGGTGCCTCGGCCGTAATATTAATGAGTGGGAAAAAAGTAAAAGAACTAAACATAAAACCACTTGCTAAAATAGTTTCATATGCTGATGCACAACAGGCACCTGAGTGGTTTACAACCAGCCCAAGCAAGGCACTGCCTTTGGCAGTTGCCAAAGCAGGAAAGCAACTAGGCGATATAGACTATTTTGAAATTAACGAAGCATTTTCGGTAGTTTCATTAGCCAATAACCAAATTATGAAACTAGACCCAGCACGAGTAAATGTAAATGGTGGTGCAGTATCGTTAGGGCATCCTTTAGGAAGTAGTGGTTGCCGCATTGTGGTTACGTTGCTTCATGTACTTCAACAAAATAATGCAAAAGTTGGTGCTGCAGCTATATGCAACGGTGGTGGCGGTGGTAGTGCCATTGTAATCGAAATGTGCTAACACCCTGCAACAACGGTTAGTGCAACCCAATTGAAAAACAATTATTACACTAACACCTCTCGCTAATTTAAACAGTAGTATGAAGTTAAAATGTTTTAAAAATTAATAGTGCACGACAGCAAAAAATTAAACGTAAACACGCAATCGCAGCAAACAAAATAAAGCCATGACACACGGAGTTTGTATACAGAGTATAGTACCAATGCGTGCCGAACCCGGCCATCGTAGCGAAATGGTTTCGCAGTTATTGTTCGGAGATTTGTTTGAGATCACCGAACGTCAAAATGAATGGATACGCATTCGAACCGATTACGATAATTATACCGGGTGGGTGGTTCAGGCGCAATGCCACGCTACTGAAATTTTCGAGTTCGAAAAACTCAAACGTGATTCCTACAATGTATGCTATGACCTTGTAGGTATAATTGAAGCAGACCAACCCTTCCCTATTGTGCTTGGAAGTTATTTGCCCTTTCTAAACAAAGAAACTTTTAATATTGGTAACCGAATGTATGCTTACAAAGGAGCCATGCGCAATACCGATAAATGCATTCGCACTCCTGCCAAATTACTCGAAGATGCTTACATGTATTACAATGCTCCTTACTTATGGGGAGGCCGCAGTCCGTTTGGAATTGATTGCAGTGGTCTTACTCAAATGATTTATAAATTATCAGGAATAAAAATTCAACGCGATGCCGCACAGCAAGCAGAAGAAGGCCGACAGGTCCATTTGCTTGAAGAGTGTGTTCAACACGATCTTGCTTTTTTGAAAATGAAGAAGGCAATATCATACATACGGGAATATTGATTAACTCATCTAAAATTATTCATGCCAGTGGCCGTGTACGAATTGATAAAATTGACCACTACGGAATATTTAACGAGGTACTAAAAAAATATACGCACAAGCTTCGGATCATTAAGCGTATTTTATAAAAAAGAAAAGTTTTATCAACTTTGCTATCTACCATTATCAATGATGTATTTACTGAAAACCACCTACTTCTTACTGATTTGCTGTCAGATTATTAATACAACTTCAAGTGCACAACTTTTTCCATACACCATTACTGTTAAGCCATTAACTGCGGATAGTTTAGTAAGCGTGCATTCGGCCATTGCAGGCAAGTCTGGCGATAAAATACTGATGATTGGTGGACGTCTGGATGGCTTACATAAAAGGCAGCCATTTGCAGCTTTCGATATCGAAAACAGGAATCTTAACGCAATAGTGATTAACGTAAAAACAAAAAAATGCATAAGCCGTGCTATTGATAGTTTGGAAAGCTACATCTATGATCAGTTGGTGGCATCTAATCATCAATGTTACCAGTTAGGAAATAAACTATATGCATGCGGTGGTTATGGTTATAGTGCTAGTCTTGATGAGCATCACACCTTCGACCGTATGCTGGTATTTGATATAGATAAAACCATTGCAGCCATTGAAAATGGAACAACAATTACAAATTGCTTCCAACACGTGCAAAACCCCATTTTTCAGGTTACAGGTGGTAACTTACACATGCTTAATAATCAATTTTATCTTATAGGAGGACATGTATTTGAAGGTCGATATAATCCTAACGGGCCAGAATTTGGACCGGGCTTTAATCAAATTTACTCTAATCAGATTAGAGTATTCGAGCTAAACTCAACAAATAATTTGCTTCAGGTAGTTGAAATAAAAACATATACCGATACCGTTAATCTGCACCGCAGAGATTACAACCTTGTTGCAGCACGCGACAAATACAACCACGAATATCTTGATATTTACTCAGGCGTATTTCAATATGGGATGGATTTGCCCTATATGAATGCCGTACGAGTAGATACCGGAGGCTATCACGTTCTGCCGCACTTTGCTCAATATTATAATCATTACAGCTGCCCTGTAATTCCACTTTATAGCACCAAGCAGCGTTCGCAGCATCATATTTTTCTGGGTGGAATAGCTCACTACTACGATAGTATAGGCATACCGGTACAAAATAATAATGTCCCTCATGTAAAAACGATTTGCAATGTTGTTACAAATGAACGCGGCAGTAAAACAGAATACCTGCTCGAATCGTCACTTGATGAGTATTATACAGCTGTTGCACAATTTATAAAAGCCGAAAATATTGCTAGCTACCAAAATGGCGTAATTCAAATGGACTCGTTAATTGGTGATACTATATTGACAGGATACATTATTGGTGGAATAAAAAGTGATATGCAAAATACCTTTTGGGAAACCGAAGGGGAATTTTCGCGGCCCTATAATACGCTTCGCGAAGTATATTTGATTAAAAATGAAAAAGCAATAATAAACCCCAACCTGCAAAGTGTAAACACCTTGCAATTACAAGTAAATCCGAATATAAAAACAGAAACCATTGAAATATATGTTAGCACTGATCACACCATGGATGTGTATATAAGTTTGAGTGATGAAAGTGGCAAGTTGCTCGACCGATATTCGTTTATGCAAACTCCGGCTGGCCGAAACAAACTTGAAATAAAACGCCCAGGCATAGCAAAAGGGGCCGTTTACATCCTGCAACTAAATGCAGGCAAATACGAGGCTATTCAAAAACTGAATATCGAAATGTAATGAAGCGATACCTGTCACTTATAAAATTTGCACACACTATTTTTGCCATGCCCTTTGCGCTTCTTGGTTTTTTTATGGGCGCAGCATCGGTCAATTTTCAGTTATCGTGGTGGCTTTTACTCAAAGTGATACTATGTATGGTTTTTGCACGCAGTGCGGCCATGTCTTTTAATCGCTATATCGATCGTGATATTGATATACTGAATGCACGCACAGCCATTCGCGAAATTCCTGCAGGAACTATTAGTCCGCAGCATGCGTTAATTTTTACCATTGCCACAGCATTCGCATTTGTTTTAACCTGTTACTTTGTCAATCGCATTTGTTTCCTCCTTTCACCGGTTGCATTGGCAGTAATTTTAGGGTACAGTTTCACCAAGCGTTTTACTGCGCTTTGTCATATCGTATTAGGAATTGGTCTGGCTTTAGCACCGGTTGGAGCCTATCTTGCTGTTACTGCACATTTTGCCTGGCAACCTGTAATTATTGGTTTTACAGTATTAACCTGGGTTGCAGGATTTGATATTATTTATGCACTGCAAGATGAGGAGTTTGACTCCCAACATAATTTATATTCCGTTCCACGACTTTTAGGCAAAGTGAATGCGCTACGTTTATCGTCAGGGTTACATGTTGCAAGTGCGGCTTTACTGTTAGTTACTGCCTTCTGCTTTCATACCGGATTGGTTTACCAATCCGGTACAATCATCTTTATTCTACTTATATTTTACCAGCACATGCTGGTAAAGCCAAACGACTTGAGCAAAGTGAACATGGCATTTTTTACAACCAATGGAATTGCCTCTATCGTGTTTGGTATACTCGCTATTTGCGATATCGTTTTTTTACAATAATTTATTTTTAGTTTAGCGGAGTTAATATCATTAGGCATGCACTACATTAAAAATCTGTTTCTCACCGGACGACTCTTTTTGTTATTCGGTGGCATAGCAGTATTATTTGTAATTGCCTTTTTTGTTCCGGTATTAAGTCATGCTGCAAAAATTATTTTCTATGCTTCGACCGGACTATTAATTATTGACTACCTCTTGCTTTTTCGCTATGCCGAACCTTTAAAAGCGCAGCGCATTACGGCTGATCGTTTTTCAAATGGAGATGACAATGAAGTACGTATCTACCTATTTAATGGATATGCCTTTACTATCCATTTTGAAATTATTGATGAAATTCCTTTTCAGTTTCAGAGACGGGACATTCGTTTTTTATCAACCATACCTGCTAGTACCGAGCATGTAATAACGTATAACTTGCGTCCAGTAAAACGCGGTGAGTACAGCTTTGGTGGAATAAATGTTTTTGCCTTAAGCAAAATCGGGTTGATAAAACGCAGGTTTATTTTTGCACGCAACAAACAAATAAAAGTTTACCCTTCGTACATACAAATGCGTAAATACGAATTGCTTGCTGCAAGCAACCGCTTAAGCGAAATTGGAATTAAAAAAATAAGACGCATCGGTCAAAGTATGGAGTTTGAGCACATACGTGAGTATGTGCAGGGCGATGATTACCGCAGTATGAATTGGCAAGCCACTGCACGCAGAGGTCAACTAATGACTAACAACTATCAGGATGAGCGATCACAAAATGTTTACTGCATTATTGATAAAGGCCGTGTTATGAAAATGCCTTTCAATCAAATGACCTTGCTTGACTACGCTATCAACTCTTCGCTGGTGTTAAGCAATATTGCGTTGCAAAAAAGTGATAAGTCCGGAATTATCACCTTCTCTAACAAAGTAAACAATGTGCTTATAGCCGAACGTAAGCAGTTTCAGCTTTTAAAAATTAACGACTTGTTATACGACCAAAAATCGCTGTTTAACGAAAGTGACTATGAATCGCTTTATAACACGATTCGAAAAAAAATAACGCAACGAAGTTTAATTGTACTCTTTACTAATTTTGAAACGTTACGTGGTTTAGAACGCAACTTGCGATTTATCCGTAAGATTGCAGTTAACCATCTTTGCCTGGTTGTGTTTTTTGAAAATACGGAATTAAGAGCGTTGGTAGATACACCTGCTCAAACCTTGCAGGAAGTTTACGAGCATACCATAGCCTCAAAGTTTATTAGCGAGAAAAAACTTATAGTACGAGAACTTAATAAGTATGGCATTCCAGCTTTGCTGACCACTCCGGAATCATTAACCGCTAACACGGTTAATAAATACCTTGAATTTAAAGCCCGCAATTTGATTTGATTTCATTTAATACTTACGCTGTTTTATTATGCTTACACTAGGACTTATGTCGGGCACATCCCTTGATGGGTTAGACATTGCGCTATGCCGCTTTGAGCAAAAAGATGGAAAATGGATTTACGAAATTATTACTGCCGAAACATTTGGTTATGACCATGCTTTGCAACAAAAATTATCATCCTTACATAAAGACTCTGCGCAAGCAATTGTAGCAGCGGATGCTTACCTTGCCTACTATTGGAGCGAGTGCATACAAGAATTTAATTATAAGCACAAAGCGAAACCCGAATTAATTTCTTCGCATGGGCATACGGTAATTCACAAACCCGACAAAGGTTATACGGTTCAAATTGGCAAAGGAGCAATTATTGCTGCACGCACAGGAATAACAACAGTTTGCGACTTCAGAAGCACCGATGTAGCCCTAGGCGGGCAAGGCGCTCCACTGGTTCCTATTGGCGACCGCTTACTTTTTTCTACCTATCAGGCTTGCCTCAATTTGGGTGGCATTGCAAATATTTCTTTTGAAAAAAAAGATAAACGAGTTGCTTTTGATATTGTTCATGTAAATATGATACTTAATTACCTCTGCCATAAAATAGGATTCATATATGATGAAAATGGCAACACAGCGCGGTCGGGAAAACTTATACCCGAACTTCTCGGAGATTTAAATGCGCTTAAATTTTACAAGGAAAAAGGTGCTAAAAGTTTAGGACGTGAGCTTTTTGAACAAAGTATTATTCCAATAATTGATTGCTACGAAAATATTGCAGATGTACTATTTACTTGCAACGTTCATATTGCAAATCAAATTGCTGCTACCATAAATGAGCATTTAAGTGCAGATGCTCAAACTCTGGTTACCGGTGGCGGGGCATTTAATAGTTTTTTACTAGAGCAGATTCAACAACAAACTTCAACAAGGATTATACTGCCCGATAATATTATTATCAACTATAAAGAGGCCTTGATTTTCGCTTTTTTAGGATGCCTTAGAATCACAAATCAAATCAATGTATTAAGTAGCGTTACCGGAAGTAGCCACGACTCCATAAGTGGATCCATCTACCTGTAATAATTTAACTTTTTGTATCCTTTACCCTACTTTCGTTAAACAAAAATACCTATTTGGCATTTCATTACCAAGAATAACAGGCACTTCACCTCCAAAAAACTTGTTAACACGTTACAGAAACATGGCTTTGCCCTAATGAACACAAGGTTGTTAGTAATGAACAACCTGTTGAAAAGTTCTAACTCCCTTATAATTAATATTTTTACGAGGAAATAATTAGTCAAAATAAATTGCTCTTTAAATTCAAATATTCTAATACGCTTTTTATTAATGTCTTAGTTCTGGCATTAATTTCATTAGCAGCCACCTTACGCAGAGACGACTTTACGTACACTATGCGTGAGGTAGAAAAAATGCATGGCTACAAGGTACCTGGTTAACCTTAACCAACGAAGGCAGAATATATTGTCAATGGAATAAAAGCAGTGAAACTAATTATAGCGGCATAAAATTTATGATTTCGGAAAGTGGCGACACGGTCATGCTCTCACGCTATGAGCTAAGTTTCAATAATAAAACGTATGAAATGCGTTGTCAGGAGGCAGGAAGCAATAGCCACTCACACATACTTCCCTTGCGTACTGCTAATAAACGAAAAATGTCGTTTGAGTCCGTTGTATTTGATGATACCTTACAAATTAACATGAGTACCACTGCAAACGAAGGAATGATTTTTTATGACAATGTTGTTAATTCCAATTCCGAAAAGGAGATAATCTATATCAAGATTAAAAACTAGTTACAGCACTTTGATTTCAGTTCTGCGGTTAAGAGCCCTTCCGCCTTCTGTTTGATTATCGCCAATAGGCATCTTATCACCATAGCCTTTGTACTTAAGTCGTAACGGATCTATCCCTTTGCTTTGTAAATAATTAAAAACCGCCTTAGCTCGATTTTCTGAAAGTGTAAGGTTGGTAGCAGCTAAGCCTGTATTATCGGTATGACCCGATATCTCTATCTTTGTATTTGGATTTTGATTCAGAAAATTAAACAAGATTGTTAATTCTGTATTCGACTCTGGTTTTAAATCAAACTTGCCCGAATCAAAAAAAACATTCTTTAGCACCATGGTTGCTCCGGAGGTGAGTTTTTGTAACGGTACCTCTATACGATAAGGCTTATTATAATCGGCATTGGTGGTACACTGAAAACTGTCGGTATAAAACAGGTAACCGGGCTGAGTTACATTTAAGATATAGTTATTTCCTTTTTGCAAAGCAAGGATAAAGGTTCCTGTTTCGTGGTTGGCATTTGCCCATTTGAGAATGCTGCCATTGGCAGCATCAATTAGTTCGTATTTTGCATCCAAATTTTGATTTGTGCTTTTATCAAAAATATGCCCACGAGCATATGTAACTGGTTGTGGCTTCAGCTTGGCTGGCAAAGCAAAGGAATACAAATCAAGCCCCCCTGCTCCACCTTCGCGATCACTTGCAAAATATGCCGTTGAACCATCTGCACTCACAATAAAGCTATTTTCATCTGCTTCTGTATTAATTGGAAAGCCCAAATTTACCGGCTTTCCCCATGTGCCATCATCTTTGCGCATGGCCATATAGATATCCAAACCACCCATCCCAACATGTCCGCTCGATGAGAAATACAACGTTTTGTTATCGGGATGAATAAAAACACTTTCCTCGCTCCGCTCAGTATTAATTACATTGCTTAACTTAACCGGAGTTTGAAAAAATCCATCGTTGCCCAGATTGCTAACATAAATATCGGTTCGCTTTTTCCTGTTTTCATCATATATGCCACGAATAAAGTACACCGACTTTCCATCGCTCGAAAAAGAGGGTTGTGACTCCCATGATGCCGTATTTACTTTGGCTCCAAGATTTTTTGGTTCGGCCCAACCGATTGCTGTCTTGCGGGTGTAGTAGATATCGCAACTGCCCTGCCCATCAGGCCTATTGCAAGCAGTAAAAAACAACATACTCCCATCTGCCGAAATGGTTGCTGCACCTTCGTTAGTTGCCGTGTTAAGCGGCTCTCCGGCATTCTGCGCCATTTGCCATTGCCCATCTTTGTATTTAGCTATATAAAAATCTTCTTGCTCAATGCCGCCTCGGCTGCCAAACCTGCTTCGTGTAAAATAAAACTCACTGCCATCTAAGAGGATGGTTGGATAATATTCATTAGCATCTGTATTAATTGCACTTCCCATAGATGCAGGCTTAAAATCAACCGGTTGAGCAACTGATTGAATTGCAAATTCGCAACATGACTTATAATAGCTTGCCTCATTGTGCAATTGATTGCTGATAGTTTTATCAGATAAGAATTTAGAAAAGCTTATTAACCCTTGGTCGTATTGCGCAGCTATCAATTGAAACCGGCCAAGCGAGTACCAGTTGTTTACAAAGAAATCAGGATTAATACTAACCGCCTTTTGAAGGCTTGCTATGGCCAACAGATAATTTCCCTCATCGGCAAACACTGCTGACTGTAACATGAGTGCTTCAACAAAATTACTGTCCTTACTTAGCGCATCGTGCAAGGCACTTTTTGCATTGTCGTTGTCACGGTTATCATAATAGCGCTGTGCAGTCTCATAATATTTTTGTGCGGCTTTGCTTTTTGTTGTGTAATCACCTTTTTGCGCATAGCAACCACAAGAAATAAGAAGCACTACGATTGCAGCAAACATTTCACGAATCAACACTTTTTTCATTCGGCTCCTTTATTTAGAATACAACTCATTGGTAAGTTCTTCAAACTGACTTACAGACAAAGTCTCGGCCCGCAAACCGGCATAGGGAATTTTTTTGTGATTAACATTTATACTCTTTAACGCATTATTCAGTGTTTTTCGTCTTTGATTAAATGCTGCTTTAACAACAGTCTTAAATTGTGCCTCATTGCAATTTAATTTGGTTACTGAATTGCGCTCCATAAGTATAACACCGGATTTTACTTTGGGTGGTGGCTCAAATACATGTTCGTGTACAGTCATGGTTAACTTACAATTATACCACGCCTGAGCAAGCACGCTAAGTATGCCATAATCCTTGTTGCCGGGCACAGCACATATTCGCTTGGCAACTTCTAACTGAAACATACCTGCGCAAGAGGCAACCAAATCCTTATAATCCAAAACTTTAAAAATGATTTGTGTAGATATATTGTATGGATAATTTCCAATAACGGCTATCTTGGTTGAGTTGAAAATACTCAAATCTATTTGCAGAAAGTCGTTGTAAATAATTCGTTCGGCCAAAGCCGGATAATTGGTTTGCAAATATGATATGGAATCTTCGTCCACTTCAACTGCCGACAATTTATTACCATACTTTGTAAATAAATGCTTGGTAAGAATGCCCTTGCCTGGCCCCACTTCTACAACTGTATCAAATTCTTCTTCTCCAAAACTATCGGCTATTGCAAATGCAATAGCATCATCTTTAAGAAAATGTTGACCAAACGATTTTTTCGGAGCTACCTGCACGCTATTGAGTATTGATTATGTTAAAAGAACTAAGTTATTAAAAATGGAATTGTACACCTGATTAAACCTTATAAAAAACCACTACTACAGGTCTATCGTTTGTAATAGTGTTCTGAATGCTACAAACTTTCCTCCGAATTTTTCGGCAGCTTTGGCTTGCATTGCTTTGGCAAAATTATCAACATAGCGTTCATAATCGGCCATGGTACCACAGGTATATTGCACCGAATAGGTTTCGCCACCCTGTTCTTCATCGACTATTACTTTTACCATACGTGCCTCGGTAAACACCCCGCAATTCAATACATCGGGAATATGCTCCTGCTTCATCCATTGGAGCCATGCATGATGTTCACTGTAGTCAATATTGATTGTAACATTGTATATAATCATAGTTACAGCTTTTTAATATTGAGGTTTTAGTCCGAGGTCGGTGCCCATCCAAAAGCCCTGCCAGTGAGCATTTACACCTATATTAAGCATAAACGAGCCAAACCAGTTTGTATTTTTGTTATCGCCAATAACAACATTATACAACCCGGGAGGTATCAGCCGCGATTTAGCAGTTAACCGAACAAGCGCATTGCCATTTTTCATATTGGGTTGTGTGGGCATTTCTTTGCTATCATCATTACTGCCAACAATCTGCCAGGCATACTCCTTATTTACAGCATGGTTTTGTGGTTTGTAATTAGCAGCGCGATATAATTTAATAGCGGGGTCAAATGTCTTGTCCCAAAGCACTTTCCGTTCAAAATAATTTTCGGTACTAAGGTCACCCCTGTTAGGCGATGTTAATTGGGGCACAGGACTAAATGTGCGTAATCCAAGTTCTTCGCAAGAATCAGGGATTTCAAAATAAATAGTAAAATAATTACTGCCGATACTACCACTATCAATAACGGCAAAAAAAGCTTTAATATCACTATAAGGTACGGCACTACCGCCAATTACACTGCTCGACTCGAAGCGTGCTGTGCGTTGTCCGTTTACATTAAGTGCAATTGTGGCAATTGCCAAGGATAAAACAAGTCGTTTCATATTATTAAAAACAATTAATCGAATAAAAATAAGCTGCAGCAAATAATCCTGCTGTTTCAGTTCGCATGCGTGCATCACCAAATGATGCCGCTACAAAATTATGCTTTTGCGCCAATTCTACTTCCATTTGCGAGAAATCTCCTTCAGGACCAATAACTACGGTGGTATTGGTATTAGCAGGAAGTACTTTGTTAAGCGCAAATTTTGGTTTCGCATCCAAACAACAAGCTATTAGCTTGGTGTCGTTAGTTTTTTCAGAAATAAAATTTTCAAATTTTGTAAGTGGGCTTAATGTTGGAAACCGGTCGCGTTGCGATTGCTTGCAAGCAGAATCGATTATCGATTGCAAACGGTCGGTTCTCAAATTTGTTTTCACTGTATGTTGGCAATGCAAAGGTGTAATTCTATCTATAGCTAACTCTACTGCTTTCTCCACAAACCATTCTAATCGTTCCGTATTTTTCAGAAGTGAAATTGCAATATGCAATTTTGACTGACAAGCACTGTTGCTTTCAAGCATATAGTGGGGTATCACAAACACGCTATTTTTTGTTATGCTTTGAATATTACTAACAGCTGCCTTGCCAAAGCCATCTGTTACAATTAGCGCATCGCCCGGTTTAAGGCGCAGTACTTTTGTAGCCTGATGGCCCTCACTTTTGCGAAGCATGACTTCGGAATCGTTAAAATGGTCCGTAATAAATACAGGGAGATCAGGCCAGTTCATGAGTTACTTTAATGTAGTTTTCTTTCTTTTTAACAATTCTTCAAACGAGTCAAAATCTTTTCGATAAAACCAACCCACCCCTTGCGTATAGGGCGCTTGATTGACTCTATAAATATTATTGATATTGGATTTATTAAAGGCTTTAATCCTGAAATTGCCATCCTTGCTTGCCAGATATTCAATATTAAACTCTCCTACCACATTACCCGAAGTATTATTAACAGATGTGCCTGTGCCAAGGCCAACATTGGTACTAATTATGATGCGGTCATTCAATAATTTTTTGAAGCAACACATTGTATTGCTCAGGTGTGATAGCATCACCTTGCGTATAATTTAAATTTATATCGAGATCCACTTCGCGGCCAAGGCTACTAACCCAATCGCTCAATTGCTTGCTCAAAAACTCGGTAAGGCTGCTGGATGCATTGGTTGTATTCGATATTAAGGTTGACCCCTGCGTTTGTTTAATATCTTCGGGAACACTGAATTTATTTAAAAATAAAATACTCATGGCCTGTCGGTTTTTTTCGTCTTCAGTATTAATATATCTTCGTATAAGCGATTCAAGATTAGCATCGGCACCAGGCACTTCAATATCAAATGAAACTTCGGGGCTAAATAATTTATTTTTCAAATTGAGTATTACATACACATTTTGCCTGCTACGAAACGAAGCTGTATCCTGCAATAAATCATATAGCCCTACCATTTTCTCATACCTTGCTTTAATATCAATGCTTGCATCGTAAGGATTTCCGTTCCAGCGTATGTTGCTGCCTGACACTATTTCAAATGGCTTGCCAACCAGGTTTTGCATACTGAAAAAGTACTTTCCCTGCGTTATGTTGTAATCGCCAAACATGTAAAATAAACCATCGGGGCTTATCGACATTTTAATATTGCCATTGCCACGGCCTGTAATAACATCGCCAACCTTTTCGTCAAAAATAAGATTTATCTCTGCTTCTGTATTTGCAGTTATATTAAAATCAAGATCGAACCCTTCAATTTTTACAGGAATGCGTTTGGCATTAGCTTGCACCACATTTGTAGCAGGATTCTTATTTATGAAAGTAATGTATTCATCATTGCTGATTTCTTCAGGCGATGAAAGAGGCATATTAATTTTGGTAAAAATTTTGGGCGATACCCGTTCGGTCTTCATGGTTAATTCCATACGCATAAGGTCAGGGGTGCCGCCTACTTTAACTTTCCCGGTACCGTAAGCTTCTCCATAATATAAGTCGTTTTCCTTTATGGTGGTGTTCAGCATTTGAAACTTTTTTGCGTTTATATTTAAATCAAACGACATATTGTCGAAAAAACGATGGTATAATTTTCCATCCACTATTGCCTCGCTTCCATTAATATCATTCAATTTTACATTATCAAAACCGATGTAGTCTTCTTTAAAATCGATATCATCGCTTAAGGAATAGCGTGTTCCAAGGTAATCAACCTTAAATGAAGCCTTTTGCAAAAGTGCATTGCCGGTAATAAATGGCTCGGCAGGATCACCATATAAGCGCAGCTTGCCCGAGCCCTTTCCTCGCAAATCGCTTACAATTCCTTTAAAGTAATGTTGCAAGGCACTTAAGTTCAACTTCTGCACGCGGATATCAAAATCCAAAAAATCGCTTCGCTCGCTAATCTGATAGAATCCATTAAACGCTATGCTGCTATCTCCATTTCGAAGCACCTCACCTTTCAAATTTACTTTATCCTTATTTGAATCATAATCGGCTAACACATGCGCATCGCCTACCGAGTCGTTGAAAAAAGAAAAATTACGAATTTGTATATCGCCATCGAGTCGCGGCTTTGCAGCAAGGCTGAATAAATCAACACGCCCGGTAATTATACCACCAAACTGTAAATCATATGCATAGAGAATTTTATTAAGTGGTGCCACATCAAAATCATTAAAATTCAACTTTAATGAATTTTCCGGATCGCTGTTTATTACTCCATCTAAGCGAAGCATATGGTTATAGTTATTTTTTAATTCTACCATTTCGAATAGCCAGCCAGCTTGAGAATATTTTATCTTGTTTTCTTTAGCCACCTTCCAGATTAGCGTATCTACTTTAATCAGGCTGGAAGGATTGATTGTAATATTTGCTATTCCACCATCCAGAAATTCGGTGTCAAATGCTAATAAAAGTTTATTGGTGGCAGTATCAAAATCATGAATACGACAGTCTATAAACGAGCTCTTATTATCCGATTGCCCTGCTATGGTAATATGATCGATAGGCAAACTGTCGCGCAAAAACAAATTTCCAATTGTACTGGTAAAGTAAAATCGGCCTTCTTTACTATTTCCGCTTATCTTAATATCTTCAAATCTATTATCATCAATCTGAAATACATCTCCATAAGCATTTATATTGACTTCGTTCGTGTGGGTATTTACATTTCCCAATGCTGTAGCATTGGGCGCTAATTTTATACTCGGAGCAAAAATATCTAACACGGGTTGCGGATTCTTAGCTACTATTTCAAATTGGCAATTTTCCTTTTCTCCTTTATTTGGAATTGGCTTAATAGTAGGAACATAGTTTGTTATCGTATTGTAAAGTGTAATAAAAACGGTACTAAGTTTACGTACATTTCTAAACTTGGCATTGGCTACATCACTATTAAGACTGATATTGTACAAACCGTTTTCCATTTCCGAATTGAAGAGAATATTGTCGGCAATAATTAATTTTTCTTTTTCAGAATAAGTAAAGTCGCTTATCTGAATGGAGCCAATTACATCGTCTATGTTTTTGCCGCGTGCATTAAGCGTTACATTGCCGCTAAAAGCTGATGTTGGATCGCGTTTAAATAATTGCAATGCTACCGGCTTAAGTTGCGCCACATCTGCATTAAAGTTATACTGTGGGGTTTCGGAAGTAAAATCAACTTTCCCGTTAAAGTCGAGCGAAATATTTTCTTCATTAATAGACACTGCTCCATTAAACAACTTTTTGGATGCATCACCTGCTACTTCAAGATTAGAATAACGGTAACCGTATATGTCTATATAGTCCACTTGCCCTTCAATTTTTCCGTTCACTTTTTCAATGTCAAATGATTGACCATCTATTTTACAATTGAACGAAGTAGCGCCAATAACGTTTGAGGCATCAAACATTTTACCCAAATCAAAATCCACTGCCTGTATGTTACCACTATAACGCTCGAGCGATGTTCCTGTTTTTAGATTCACGTCAGCAACAATGGTCCCTATCTTGGTTTTAATAGTGCCGTAGGTAACAAAGTCCTGAAGATACCCGATAAATTTGCCTTTGAAATTTACGGTACCTAAAGGCACAAGCCATGATGGTATTTCAAGTTTCTTCTTTTCTAAAAATGGATAGGATGGAATGCGTGCTACATCGTCATAACTCAGTACCAGATTTTTTAAATCGGCATCTACGTAAGTTTCCTCTATTTCTGGCAAACCATTCAAACTGATATTACCAGCTATCAAGCTTTGGTTGCCGTAGGTAATTTTAATATTTTTTCCGCGAAGGTTTGGAACCTTTCCCTTTACCGTACCTTCAAATGTGACCGACTTATCAAGCCCGAATAATTCCTTTGCAAAATATTGGATATCATTTGACGATACTACGGTGTTAGCAAAAGAAGAGCGTATATTGACACTATCAATAAAATCATCAAAGTCTTCCCAGTCATTAAACAAAAAGGTAAGTTGCCCGGCAACATTACTTTGGGGCGAAATTATCTGGAGATTGTTGCAGGTAAACTCATTATCTTTTATGACCGTATTTGACTTGAAACCAGAAATACGAAATCCCTTGTGTTCTTTAAGGGAAATATTATTTACATGAAATGTTGTGCTATCATCAAAATTAAAATGATCAGCATCTACAAAAAGACTATCAATGCGTATGTCATCAAAATCTACGCAGGGTGTATGGCCATCATGGCGCAAGTCGCGATAGTGAAAGCGCATGTTAGCTAATTGAATTCGTTGCAGACGGAAGTCAACCTTCGACTTAGAGCTTGTGTCTGTATCTCCCCCTGCAAAATAGTCTGTTATTATATCGAGGTTTAAGCCCTTCCGTTCTTTAAAACGTTTCACATTGATAACTCCATCGGCTAAAGTCACATTGTCAAAAACGAATCGGCTATCGGCAATAGAAAACACACTGGCTTTAGCTTCTATAACTGGAATGTAGGCAAGGGTATCTCTTTTTTCATCTTCAACATATAAATCGCGGATAATAAAATTGCGAAATAGCTGGAAATCGACCGAGCCTATAGAAACAGTTGTTTTTAGTTCCTTACTAAGGTAAGATGCTGCCCTGTTAACTACAAACGATTGTACGGCAGGAAAACGTATTGCAACAACAAGAAAAACCAACAATAAAAGTACTGTTAGCAGCAAACCTGTTATTATGCGTAAAACCTTCCTAATCATTTTTTAAAACGGTTGGCTAAAGTACAATTTAGCGGTTCATTTTTGAATGAGCTAGGCATTAATTAGTTTTGCAAAATATGGTTAACGAGAATTACATACTGGCAATAGAATCATCGTGTGACGAAACATCGGCTGCGGTATGCCGTAATGAAAGCATCCTGAGCAATGTTATAGCCAATCAAAGTGTACATGCAGCTTATGGAGGTGTAGTGCCGGAGCTGGCATCGCGCGAGCACCAAAAAATATTGTACCAGTAGTAACAGCAGCTTTGAAGAGTGCAGGCATCAAAGTGTCACAGCTCTCAGCCATTGCATTTACGCAAGGTCCCGGCTTGTTGGGTTCGTTGCTCGTAGGCAGCAGTTTTGCCAAAGGAATGGCCATGGGACTAAACATTCCTATTATTTCAGTAAATCACATGCAGGCTCATATTCTTGCTCATTTTATTAAAAAAAATAGCGATGACCGTACTCCACAGTTTCCTTTTCTGTGCCTTACCGTATCAGGCGGACATACCCAATTGGTTTTGCTGCGCGATTATTTTGACATGGAGATAATTGGCCAAACCTTAGACGATGCTGCCGGTGAGGCGTTTGATAAGTTGAGTAAAATATTGCACCTGCCCTACCCCGGTGGCCCCTTAATTGACAAATATGGCAAGACAGGAAATCCTCTTAAGTTTACTTTTAACAAACCATCCATTGCCGGATTCGATTTTAGTTTTAGTGGATTAAAAACAAACATTCTCAACTTTATTAATAAAAACCAACAAGCCGATGCCAACTTTATTGAAAGTAACCGTGATGATATATGCGCATCGGTACAACACACGATTGTCGAAATTTTGCTCGATAAATTTATTAAAGCCGCCAAAGAATATAACGTGAGCGATATTGCAATTGCTGGAGGAGTTTCGGCTAACAGCTACCTGCGAAGCCGCTTGACCGAAACGGGCGCTGCGCTTAATCTCAATGTATTTATTCCCCCTTTTGAATACTGCACCGACAATGCTGCCATGATTGCTATTGCAGGCTATTATAAACTTAAATCGAAAAGTTTTGCAAGCCAGAATATTGCAGCCAGTGCCCGTTTGGATTTTGATAAATTGTAAATATTTTTATAAAGTAAATCCATCGCCTTATCTGACAAAATTCCATCAATAAGCATGATATGCTTTTTTTACAGCCTAAACTCAACATTCGGGTTATTTGAAATTTTTGCCTCAAAAATAATAAGCAGCAATTAAAAACATGGTAACCCAAATCCTTGTTAAACTGAACTTCGATAATTTCAACATCTCTCCAAACAAATAGGCCTGAAACTATAGTCGTGTAGTTAATAATTGAAAAAAAAAGGTTTTATTTAGGTTAATTTAAGTGTGTTTATACATTTGCACAAAAAACATAACAAAACAAAATGAAAAAAATTGCCTCTTTATTATTTGCATGTTTAATAGCACTAGCAGCACATGCACAGCTAACCGTACAAAATGTATATGTGCTTAACGAGGGATACTATGATTGGAATACGAGCACCATTGTAACTGCACCCAGCGCAGGCTATTATAATCCGATAACAAAAAACTATACCACTTTTGCCACTTTTGCCAATGCCCAATTTGCCTCTGACTTAATTATTGAAGGAAATGTAATTTACATAGCAGCTTCAGATGGTATTTATCGTTTTGATAAAACTAACCATACGCAAACACATTTTACTCCCATAGATGGTATTCGTAAAATGGATGTATGGAACAATCAATTACTATGTACACGTGGCGATGTTGGCCTTGCAAATAATTATTTTCAGGTTTATGATAAAAACAATCTTGCCTTTATATATGAGTTGAATAATATGACAGGTCCTGCCTTTACATGCGAAGGAATTGCCGTGAAAAATGACAAAGCTTACATTGCACTCAACAATGCATTCTTTTTTCCCAACTATGTAGGAAAAATTGGTGTGGTCGATTTAAACTTACAATCCTATGTTAATGAAATTGACCTTGGGCCAGATGGGTTGAATCCGGATTATTTGGCACTAGACCAAACGAACAATCAAATTGTGACGCTTAATAATTTAGATTTCACCAATGCCTCTGTTAGTAGTTTAGATTTAGTAAATCAAATGCCCCAAACCACCAAACTCAACGTGAGCAGCGGCTGTGCATCGAGCGTGTTTTCGCCTACTCAGGGTGAAATTGCTTATCAGGTAATGGGCGAAAATTCAATAAAGAAATTCGACTTGAGTCAACAAAGCACCACCACTACTTTAAGTGTAAACAGATCCATTTATGGAATGGCTTTCGATAAGGTTAATAATTACCTCTATAGCGGCAACACCGACTTTGTCAACTATGGCCAGGTTTACATTTATGACTATGCAACCGGAGGTATGATAGATTCATTTTTTGTTTCTGTATCACCGGGCACCATCGTTATAGATTATACAGGCGCTATTTCTATTAATGAAAGTGTTGAAAATTCATATTCCTTATTTCCAAATCCGGCTAGTGATGTAATCAAGATAAACGGCATTACCAATAATGTAACGGTATCGGTATGTGATGTGACAGGAAAAAATTTAATTACTAAAAAATTGAATGAGCAAGACCCGTTTATTTCAATTGCCCATTTGGCACCGGGTATATACACGGTTTCTATTGAAAACAAAAACGCCTCTGTTTTCAGATTTACAAAACAATAATAAGCCAGTCATGCAAAGCATGACCGGTAAAATAAATAGCACTTCGCTGAGGCCACCTTCTAAGTAAGTGGCCTTATTTTTTTATCCTATGCTAAAACGATATGCCCAAATAGGTTTCTATGCTGCATCTGAGACAAGGCCATGCAAAAAATGGCCAATAAAAAGTTTTTCACAATCTATGTACAACTTCGTTAAAGTTGAATGTTAACGGTTATTTTAATATTAATTTGCATACTGTTGATGCTTGCTTCACAATTAGGGCATATTGTATTTAGTCAAATTGAGTTCTAATTTTTTTAAGAATTAAAATCAAAAATTTCTAAATAACGCGAGGGCATTAATTGTAACAAAGGCTTTTCAATAGGAGTCACATCTCTATTCTGAATATAAAAATATGATACGTTCAATATTTACCGGGCTGCTGCTCATCTGGATGACTATGGTGGTGCATGCCCAATCTATCAAAAGCTTTACACCCGATGCAGTTAAGTTTCCCAAAGAAATGCAGGCATTTCTTGAATTGGGAATTAAGAAAGAGGCAGATGATATCATGGATAAGTTTTTACCCTTGTGGGAACAAGGGCGATTTACACCGGCACAGCAAAGGGACATTTACGACTTTACCAACCTGATGCTTAAAAAAAGATTGAAACCCAATCCGGATTTTTCAAATTACATGCGCGCACTTATTGGTTTTGCCGAAGGCGGCAAAACACCTACCGATTTTAAGAACTGGCATCTTGCGCTCGAAAAATCATCGTTAGGTACGATGCGTAAGTTCAGCGATTTTATTGAAAACTGCTTTGTATTCTTTGCAAAAAATTCCCTCTACGAAAGTAATTCGGTACGCTGGGCTGCAGATAACACAAACTATTCATTTGAATTTGACTCACTACCCAAAATAGTATATCCAACGCTAAACTTACAATGCTATGCTAAAGGCGACAGCTCTTTTATTTTAAAAAACCTCGGAGCGTATTATCCCAACCTTCGCCTGTGGCGAGGCACGGGTAGCCCGCATTACCTGGGAACGCGCTGGTCTTTCGCCAACTGATGTTTACTGCGATCTTTCCACTTACACCATTGACATGACCGGTTCGGATTATACTGCCGACAGTGTGAGCTTTTATCATAAAAATATTTTTCGAATGTACTGCAAGGGCTTATGCTCGATAAAATTATTGCTAACAGCGATACAGACAATGCTTCGTACCCACGCTTCCAAAGTTATACCAGAGAGATAGAAATAACCAACTTAATTAAAGATGCGGAATATAAAGGAGGCTTTGACATGAGGGGTAGCAAAATGATTGGAGCAGGAAATGATGTGCAGAATGCGCAACTTATTTTCAAAAGAAAAGATAAGCCATTTTTTGTAGCCTCATCCAAATCTTTTCTCATCACGCCAGAGCGTGTAGCCAGCGAAAATGCGTCCATCTGCATCTACTGGGAGGTTGATTCCTTGCCGGGTATATTGGATAGCATTGTGCATCCCGGCACAAATTTCAAATACATTAATAAGGATAAAAAAATTACGGTAATACGTGATACTCGTGGTGCGCAACAAAGTCCGTTTTTCGATTCGTATCATGATGTTGATATTTATCTGGAAGAACTTACCTGGAAAATTGATGACCCCATAATTGATATGAAAATGGGCTCGGGACAGGGTGAAAGTAAAATGCGAATTGAATCGGCAAATTACTTCAGCGAGAATCGGTTTAAAAAAATACAAAGCATTAATGATGAATCGCCTTTGTATGTGGTAAAAAAGTTTGCACAAAAGTATGGCACCGATTATGTGATGACCGAAGATCTTGCAAAAGAAATGCGCATGCAACCAAGCGAAGTGCGAGGCATGTTGCTTTATCTAAGCAATAATGGATTCCTATCATTTGATTTTAAAACAGACAAAGCCACAATAAAAGATAAACTATATTACTACCTCAAAGCATTTAGCAACAAAACAGACTATGATGGAATTATAGTTGAATCGCAAATTGCCAAGTTGCCCAATGCAAGTATTAATCTGCTAAATTTTGATTTGCGCATCAGAGGTGTTGCCAATGTGGTGTTGAGCGACTCCAATAATGTGTTTATTGTTCCAAGCGATCAGGAGGTATTGATGCGTAGCAATCGCGATTTCTCATACAAAGGGAGATTGCGTGCAGGTCGTCTCGATTTTTATGGCAATAATTTTCAATTCCTATATGATGACTTTAAAATAAAACTGAATGATATAGACAGTATGCGCATAAAGGTACCGGGAGAAATTCCGGATGCCAATGGTGAATATCCCTTGATAGCAGTACAAAATTATCTCAAAGGAATAAGTGGAGAAATAATTATCGATAGTCTTGAAAATAAATCGGGTGTTAAAAGAGCGCCTAGTTATCCACTCTTTACTTGTACCAGCAATAGTTATGTGTATTGGGATAATCCCAATGTATTTGGAGGCGTTTACAAACGCGATTTATTTTATTTTAAAGTTGAGCCTTTTGAAATGCGTGGTACCGATAAAGTGCGCAAAGAAGATGTCCGCTTTGAAGGGACTTTTGTAAGCAACATTTTTCCCGATATGAAACAATCGTTGCTGGTGCAGGAAGATTATTCGTTAGGATTTGAAATGGACACTCCTCCCGAAGGCATGCAGGCATATGAGGGTAAAGGCACATTTACCAATAAGTTGAAATTAAGCAACAAAGGACTTGAAGGCAAAGGCAACATCGATTACTTAAGCAGCAAAACCATTTCCGATCACATTTACTTTTTTCCTGACAGTACCCTTGCCGATGCTAATGATTTTGAAATCAGACGCGAGAAGAATTATCCTGCTGTAAAAGCAAATAATGTAGATGTAGTTTGGGTTCCTAAAAAAGATTACATGGATATACATAAGCGCGAAAAAGATTTTGACTTGTATGACAAGCAAGTTTATCTTGATGGCAGCCTGCGCCTTGCCCCAAAGGGGCTTGGCGGTTATGGCACAGCGGGCTTCTACGATGCTCAACTGCTATCGCGCGATTTCAATTTTGAACAATCACGATTTGGTGCCGACTCCTCAGGCTTCCGATTAAAGAGTGATGACGAAGGCACATTCGCTATTGATGCACGAAATATTAATGCACAAGTAGATTTGAATAGCAAGACCGGAAAATTCAAAGCTAATGATGCGCGCAGCCGTGTTGATTTTCCGGCTAATCAATACACCAGCAATATCGAAAAATTTGATTGGGACATAACTGCACGCGAGCTACAGTTTAAATCTGACTTAAAAGATGGGGCCTCTTACATTAGTACATGCATTACAAGACTCCTTGCGCTGGAATTCGCCATGGCTCAATTACAGCCTTGCTGATTACAATATGCGTGGTACAGATGTAAAAGAAGTACTTACTGGCGATGCACAGGTAAAGCCCTATGGTGGTAAAGTAGTAGTTGAAAAAGGTGCAAAGATGCAAACACTACAAAATGCAATGGTTATTGCTAATACGACTACCAAATACCACACGTTTGTAAATGCAAGCATCGATATAGCATCGCGCAAGCGATACGAGGGTACCGGTGATTATGAATACACCGACCAAGCAAATAATAAGCACCTCATTCATCTTGAACGCATCGGCATTGACACCTCTAAATCAACCTATGCCTTTGGTCTGGTAGATGATACGGCAAACTTTGTTATTGCACCTAATACAAATTTCAAAGGGCAGGTAAAAATTCGTGCGCCCAAGGAGCCACTATTCTTTGATGGCTATGCACACTTCTCACACAATTGCGAAAAAATTGGAAGTGCCTGGTTTAGTTTTGCCAGCGATATAGATCCCAAAGGTGTATCGATACCCGTGCGCAATCCGGTAAACGAAACCAGGGAAAGTTTGTTTAGTGGTTTTTGTTTTACCAATGATAGTGATGGTGTGTATGCAACCTTCATTACTGAAAAACGCAAAAAATCAGATGAGGAAATACTCTCATCTGCCGGTGTACTATCTTATGACAATGCAACTACCGAGTATCGCATAACACCTGTAAACGATTCGGATGCATACCTAAGTTTGAATGCTACCACATGCCATGTATATGGTGAGGGTTACATTGATACACGACTAAGCATGGACAATTCAAAGTCAATGTGGTTGGCAGTTTGGAAAAAATCTTGAAAACGATTCGATTAAAATTGATGCAGTGCTCGACCTCGATTTTATGTTTAGCGACAAAGCATTATCTGCCATGAATGATGTACTTGCTTCGTATAGCAACCTAAAGGCCACGAATGATGCACGCCCCATCTATGGCAAAAGCATGACCCGCCTGATAGGAAAAGAAAAATGGGAAAAGGTAAATAGCGAAATTGCACAATTTGGAACACCCAAGCGTGTGCCCGATGAATTGCGACACAGCATCATCTTATCTGATATAAAATTAGTGTATTACCCCGAAACCAATACATTCAAAAGCACCGGACAAATTGGAATAGGCTTTGTTTATAAAAATGCTGTAAGCCGCATGGTAACAGGGTACTGCGACTTGCAAAAGAAAAAAGGTGCCGATGTATTCAGTTTTTATTTTGAATTAGATGCCAATACCTGGTACTACTTCAACTACCAACGCGGAGTAATGCAGGCTATAAGCAGCGATAGTAAGTTCAATGAGATTATAGCAAACGAAAAAGAAAAAAACCGCTACAGCAAAGGCAAGGATGACATGCCCGACTATCAATACATGCTAAGTACCGAACGCAAGAAAAATGAGTTTATAAAAAAATATCTCGGGATAGATGAATAGAAATTCGTTGCTGCTAAAAGTAAAAGTTCTTTTTAATTAATTTTCAAACAATACTTTTTGAGCCAACCATAAACAAGATGACTTTTTAAGAGCCTGTTTAAAATTTATGTTTTGGAATTATTATAGTCAAATTTTTTGTTTAGCAAGGCATATTTTGCAGCCTATAGCCTGCGTCCTAAAGGCAAAAAATATAACGCAGATAAACGGAAAATTTGACATAATAAAACAATTAGATAAAATTTAAGCAAGCTCTAAATTTTATAAACTATTATCTACTTGGATTAGCGTGTAGTCGACAATGAAAGTGGTATGGTAACCTCATAGTAAAAACATTTGCAATTAAAGTACTTTGTAAAAAAGAAATAAACTTGCAACATACGTACTAAGAATAAAAATAAATCAACACCCATATTGTTATTGGATCATACAATAAATTAAAGCCTGAAGGGCCTTAATACGAATAACCCCGAATGCAATGTGGGGTAATGAAATAAAAGGACTAAAACTCTGAAAGGGTTGAATACAAGGGGGCTCAACAAATTTTAAAATTTTGGGCGGTTTGAAAATACTCCAACAACGGCTCAACTTAATAGTATGAAAATCACATATTTATTTTCATGGGATAGTAAATGGTATCAAACTTTTACTTACTTTTAATCAATAATTTTAAAAACTTCCTATTATGAAATCAAACACCGCACACTGTACAATTCACAATTAATCATTGGATTAATGTTGCTCGCAATTTTACAGTTTCCATTTAAGCGAAACGTAGCACAAACGATGGATGCCCCCGGCATAGAATGGATGAAATCAGATTTTTATCCAACCAATCCTTTAATACCAGGCAATCCATTGAATGTGGACGGAATACCGTATAAGGTAATAAATCCATCGTGGACAATGTGGAGGAATAGTACGTACTTTCCCTGGTACACAATTTTTACAAAACAGGCGTGGCATACATTTTGGCCCATATACGCAGCAATCCAACCTAAGTTTTATAAATGGCTCCTTATTTGAATGCACCGGCTCATTACCGGGCTCGTACTACAATGGTGACGGCACCACTCAATTTATAAGTATGTGGGATGTAAGAGATGTGGACATTATAAATAATACCTTCAATGGCCATGGAGGATTTAATTACGAAGACCGTGGGGTTGGCATAACTGCATTTGATGCCAACATTAGAGCTTTTGCTATAAACAACCAAGGTAATCACTTTAACAATCTCTATCACGGCATTGATGGCTGGTTTACAGGTATTACGTTTAGTCCGGATGTTATTACTCATAATGTATTTGACCGTTGCTGGGGTGGTGTATATCTTAATTCAGCACCAATATCATTTATACATAACAACAGAGTATTTAACATACCACGAGGCGATACCGACCCAGGCTTTGGAGTATGGATGGATGGTAGCCGATTATTTGAAATAAATCAGGACAACCACTTTATTGGTGACCCAAACTGGGTACCTAACCACGGAACCAACTACGGTGTAGTTGCTACCAACAGTGCTAATTGGGGCCGCACAATAGACCATAATATCTTTGATGAAACCGTAATTGGCACCCAAGCCGAAGGCGACAACCCACAGCTTGACATACGCTGCAATACCTACACCAACCACGAGGCACATGCATGGGCAGTGTTAGAAAAAAATAATATTGGCGTGCTGCAAGACCAAGGGACGGGGACACAAACACAAGACATTCGCCCCCAAAACACCTTTGCCGAATTTGTAATATGCCCCAATGGCGAAGACCATATTTATAGCGAATATCTTTTTAATTATTTTGTGTTTAATAATACAAGCATGGCTGCCACTTACCCGCAATGTAGCAGCCCTATATTGTTTGGGTTAGGAGTAGGAATACAAGATGGTGGAAATCCTCTAACAGAAGACCAATGCACAATTGACGACCCCTGCCCAACATTACCCTGCGACCAATTGAAAATGGCAATTGACAATGAACAAGACCCAACCAAAAAGCAAGCCATGATAAACGATTTAATAATGCAGTATGCAGCCAAAGATACTACTGGTACCGATAGTTTATTGATTGAATATTTATCAAAATTGAATACAAGCGAAGCAAAAAAATTGTTGGTTCCCCTTTATATTGCTCAAAATAATTTTATACATGCACAAAACACATTAACATCATTAAAATCAAAAACTGATATTGACTATGTTGATTATTATACTTTTATGATTGGATTTGCACAAAGCAAAAACCAGCTTTCAAGTGTAACAGCTAATGATAAAAATACGCTGCATAATATTGTAAACAACAAAACATTGGTTTCAAACTTAGCAGAAAATTTGTTGATGAAAATAAATGAGGGAAACTTCAAACATCATATAATGCCAATTGGAAATAAGACACCAAGATTGATAAGCAAAAACTTATCAAACTCAATTGTTGAAAATATTTTTGTTGTTGAACCCAACCCAAGCAATGGCAATTTCAATTTGAAACTAAATGTGTATGAAAGCAAAGTGGCAAATAAAATTATGGTTACCGATATGGTTGGACAACAATTGTATAAGCACATAGCAAATTCAGTGGAATCAAGAATAAACTTATCTCACCTTGCCAATGGCATTTATCAAATCACTTTGTACAAAAATGATAAATTTGTGAGCGGACAAAAACTAATTATACAAAATTAATTTCTCTTAGTAAAACGGTCATCAATTGATGGCCGTTTTTAATTTTTATATTATGGTTAAGAAAATTAAATTGATTTTAATATACATTCTATTTGCTAAAATCTCATTTTCTCAAAATACATTTAACAAATTTTATGATAAAATAATTGATAGTACTCACGATTTAATAATTGAACCCGATGGATATATATTGCCTATGCATACATTATTTTTGAATTTGAATGCGAAACAATTAGCAGTAACAAAAATAAGTTTACTTGGAGACACCATATGGCAGAGAATTTATGGAAATGACAGTATTGATTATTATATAACTTACAGTGCATTAAAAACCCTCGATGGCAACTATGCATTTGGAAGTTATTACAGTGATAAAAATACCGCCTCCTATTTTTCAATATTAAAAACGGATACTTTGGGCGATAGTATTTGGTTTAAAAAATATGCGCCTGATACCAATTACTTTTATGGGGGTACATGCATTTCTCAATGTAGTGATAGTGGCTATCTAATTACAGGCCAAAAGGTGGACAAAGCCATTACCGATGGCAATGCCTGCATTATGAAATTAGATAAAGATGGCAACTATTTGTGGGACAAAGAATACATTGCTCCAAATTATGATGCTGCCACATCAAGCATCGAACTACCTGATAAAGGTTTTTTTTCCTCGGCTGGACAAGGAGCTATGGGGCGGGGCAACGCGATGTTTACTTAATAAAAACTGATTCGCTTGGCAATAAAAAATGGCATAAGACATTTGGAACTTTTGAAATTGATACTGGAATTGGAATAACAAAAACAGAAGATGGTAACTATTTAATAGCTGGGCAATTTCAAGTGAATAATTTTTAAGAGCTACTCTTAATAAAATTGACACTTGGTAGTGTCAAATTCAATAAAAAAATTACCTATTAAAGGGTGAAACAGAATTTTGGTTTGCTAGAGAATTAACAGACGGTAGCATAATTTCATCAGGCTCTCTTGAGCGCGACCAAATTAATTATATTGCAAATGGTATGTTAGCAAAAATGGATAGCTTAGGCAATTTACTTTGGTATAGAGATTTCCCTGTGGGAAATGAAAATGCTTGGTTTCGCAATGTGTACCCCACAGCCGATGGTGGTTTTATAATGCCCGGCAGTGCAGTTGATGGCCCTAGTGGTAACCAAGATGCTTGGCTTGTAAAGGTGGATAGCCTCGGCTGCGATAGTAATGGATGTGCGCTCTATACGGCTTTGCCACCAAGTGAATCAACTGTTGCAAGCAAAGTTGAGATGCAGGTGTATCCCAATCCTTGTGCTAACTTCTTTGTTTGTAAACTAGACAGAAAACACAACTATGCCGATACATATACAGTAACCGTTACTAACAGTACCGGGCAAATAGTACTGCAACAAAAAATGGTAAACAATACGCTGCCCCACCCTGTATTTGTACATCACCTGCCAAGCGGGTTGTACTGTGTACAACTAAATATTGAAGATGTGCAGTATTTTGCTAAGTTTGTAAAGCAATAATGCAATTGCCAATTACGTACTTATACTATGCTAAAGAAAATACATCTTTTAATTATTGGTAGTTTGTTGCTCATTAGTTGTAGCACCCAAGCCGAAGGCCTCAACCCACAGCTTGACATACGCTGCAATACCTACAAAAACCATGAGGCACATGCATGGGCAGTGTTAGAAAAAAATAATATTGGCGTGCTGAACGACCAAGGTGATGGTAATCAACCGAATGATAATCGCCCTCAAAATACCTTTGATGTTTTTAATATCTGTACCAATGCTGAAGCACATTTTTATGCCGAGTATGATTTTAAATATTATGTAAATAATTTTAATAATGGAAATCCCCCGTTCGGGGACTTACCTTTTTAATGATGGATTTACTTATCATTTCATCTTTTGTTTGAAACGGAAAATTGTTTTTTCAATCGCATTAAATGCATCTGCTATTCTATTATGATAATCTGATAGGCAAATCGAGTTTTAAAAATATCATTATCAACTTTCCCCTATCACTAAAAAAGACATATTCACTATCATCAGAATCAAAGCTGAGAATAGGTAAGCCTCTTAAGATGTTTGGGGTGCATGCTGCTCGTCTTTGGCTGGTGAAAACACCAACCAAAGGCAAATGGTAACAGTCTAAGCATATGCTCACCAAAAGAATTCCCAGGCTTAATCATAATTTTTTACCTGTTGGGTAATTTATTTGTAACAGAATAATAAGCGTTCAGTATTTTAGCGATTGTATTAGTTGCACAAGATTCTTAAACTTAAATAAATTTTCTGTCATTATGCAAAATCAAATTGATAAAAGCGATGAGTTTGAAACTAACTCAGATAATACCTTGGACAAGCGCTTAAGTTACCTGGGCTCAGATCTGCTTAAGGAAATAAGCGATACTGCCCATGTTAAAACTTTTGGTGCTAATGTTGAACTTATTCGCGAAGGGCAGTATGTAAAAGTGGTTCCTATTGTTTTAAGCGGATTGATAAAAGTTTACACCAGGTTCGAAGACAAGGAACTGTTGCTTTATTATATACAACCTGACCAAAGTTGCATCATGTCCTTTTCGTCAGCCATACACCACGACAAAAGCAAAATTATTGCCGTTACACAGCAGGAATCAACAGTTTTGCTTTTGCCTACCGATATGGTAAACAAATGGGTGCATACTTATCCTGCAATAAATACACTCTTTTACAATCAATATGACTTGCGCTATGCTGAATTGATTGATACTATCAACCATCTAATTTATGATAAACTTGATAAACGCGTATTGAATTACTTGCGCGAAAAAATAAAAATCACACAACATAACCCAATTAAAATAATGCATAAGGAAATTGCATGTGACCTTGGTACATCTCGCGAGGTAGTGAGCCGGCTACTTAAAAAATTGGAAAACGAAAAACTACTAAAGCAACACCATGATTCGATAGAAATATTTTCATAAGGTGACATTGGTCACTTCATACGTTAAGTGGACTCCGTTTATTTGCAGTATAAATGGCTGATAAAAAAACAATTTTGAAACTTATAATGGTATGCATTCTTTGCATTTCAATTATAGCAGCCATTGTTTTAATCGTAAAATATCTAAACACTTAAAAAAATAAAAGATGAAAAAAAACATGGGTTCAACAGACCGGATTATCAGAATTATTCTTGCATTAGTATTTGCAACGCTTTACTTTAAAAATGTGGTAAGTGGCACAGGAGGCATAGTATTACTCGTTTTGGCTGTTGTATTTGCCTTTACCAGCATAGTCAGTTTTCGCCCTCTTTATACACTTGAAGGTTTCTCAACTTGCTCGGTCAATAAATAATTAAATACACAAAAAATGATAAAAAATAAAATCGTAATGGCTTTCGTGTTATTAACTTCTATAACACAGGCACAGGTAACCGTAGATTGGTACAACTATCCAGGTGGTGTTTCAATTGCATTGGATGCAAGTAATAATTCATATACTGCCAACTGGGATTATAATCCAGGAGGAGACATTACTCTTACCAAGCGTGGCCCAACCGGCAACATCATGTGGAATGCAACATACAACAACACCGATAATACCAGACACGAAGTGGCTACATGGGTAGCCACCGACAAGTCAGGGAATGTGCTTGTGTCAGGCACCATTCGTTCCGGATACTCAAATCCTGTTAATGCAGCAAGCCTATTGATGAAATTCAACGCGGCAGGAGCATTATTGTGGCGAGTAGTTTATGAAAGCAATTTCGATGGCTCGTCAACAAGGAAATGCTTAGTGGATGCTAACAATAATATCTACGTTCTTGGTATAGGTACCGGACCAAACGGGCAGGTAACCAAAGTGAAAAAGTTTGATTCCACCGGAGCATCGGTATGGAATTATTTTGATGCAGGAATTGGGGCACCGGTTACATTTAAATTTACGCCTGATAATAAAATTCTGATTACGCACCGCGGAATCACCGGTAATTTTAATGGCTATTCTAAAATTGACCTTAACGGCAATAATATATGGAGCCTTGGTGGTGTTGCAAGTTTTATTGTTGGCGATGCAGCAGGCGATGCATTTGGAAATACCTATATCATCAATGGTGGCAGTCCTAATAATGTGCTCCAAAAATTATCTCCTACTGCCGGAATAATATGGTCGCAAACCAATGTAAACAACTGCAGCAAGGTCGAAGTAGGCACCGATAGCAAACCCGTAATTGGCGGTTATCCTCCCTCAACTTTCGGAGTAGTATTTTTGAAATACGATTCAGCAGGAAATTTTCTGTGGCAAAATCTGGATGCTGATGGTCCGGGCTTGTCGCTACTTGCTCTTACTCCTATGCGCATAGATGCTTCAAACAATGTATTTATTGCAGGAAGCACCATGTCGTCAATGGGAGTATGCAAAGTAAACAGTAATGGCTCCTCTGCATGGGCTACTACTACACCAAGCGGTTATCCTGTTTGGTTTGAATTTGGCACCGATAATAATGTGTACGTTACCGGTGGTACTACTGCGCGCTTTGTTCAACCAGTTGTATGCCAAACTCCTATTTCGCTTAGCACATCAAACATTACTGCTTCGCAGGCAAAGTTTAACTGGGCCATAGTTCCAGGGGCCGTGCAATATGAAATATGGCATAAAAAGCCACCGCTACCTTCTGGAAAAAAAGGTTTGTAAACGGAGCAAACAAAGCAGTTACTATAAAAAACTTAATTTGTAATACTGCCTATGAATGGAAAATAAGAACCCTATGCGATACGGTAGGTATTGATGTTGCGTCCCCATTTTCAGCTACAAAAACATTCACAACCGGAGCATGCCGCATGGCTGCTAACGCTTCTAACGAGTCTGAAGAAATGGAAATTGAAGTTTATCCTAACCCCGTTATAAATTACGCAACTCTGGCATTTAATATTGATTCGCCAGGAGAAGCAAACATTGTGATTATGGATATTACAGGTAGAGTTGTGAAACAATTTTCACTTATGAATTTAGCAATGGGAATTAATCAGGTTGGATTTGACACTTCCGAATTAACTAACGGTGTATACTATGTCCGCATAATTCAGAATGATAAAATTGCAGGTAAGAAACTGGTGATTGAAAAATAAAATCAACAAATCAATTCTCCTGCACAAACCCAACTAACTAGTAACATAGTAGAATTAAAATCCGGTGACTTTAAGTTACCGGACTTTTTTTTAAAGAATCAACCGCAGAGGATGCGAAGAAGAAAAAAGATAAATAAAAGTGTCTATTTATATTATCGCAAATGTTCAAAAACTAGGCACGCTTGTCAGGTATTCGTTTTAATGTTTCAAGAAAAAATGTCCAGTATTTTTGCACAGAACTTATTTGCACTTTTTCGTCAGGCGAATGTGCACCTCGAATATTAGGACCAAAAGAAATCATTTCCATACTGGGATAATTGGTGGCCAATATTCCGCATTCTAATCCTGCATGGCATGCACTTACCAATGCATCTTCTTTATACATTTCCTTATATAAGTCGCTCATGATTTTTACAATTGCCGCATCTGGGTTTGGTGTCCATCCGGGATATGAACCTTTGAATTCCACTCGAGCACCAATCAATTCAAATGTGCACTTTAATGAATTTGCCAAATCCATTTTCTCGCTGTCTACCGAACTACGTGTTAGGCATTGGATAGAATATTCACCTTCTTTAACAAGCACACGTGCCAGATTATTTGATGTCTGTACCAAATGCAAAATGTCGGGGCTCATTCGGTAAACCCCATTGGCAGCGGCATACAAGCACCGCAGCAATTTTATTTGAAACCCCTTTTGTATAACTTGCTTTGGCCCTTCTATTTTTTCAATCGATATAGAAAGGCTGGGATCGGTTGTTTTGCATTCGGCTTTTAATTCTGTTTCTATATTTTTAATAAAGGGTGCAAACAAATCTATTTCGGTTGATGGAATAATTATTTCGGCAACCGACTCGCGCGGGATGGCATTGCGCAAACTGCCACCATCGATGCTGCTAATTTGTATGCCAAATTTTTCGTAAACGGCCAATAAAATTCTGTTCATTATTTTATTTGCATTACCACGGCCTTTATAAATATCCATACCCGAATGTCCACCTGTTAATCCCGTTACTGAAATTTTAAACACTCCCACATTGGGTGGCGAAGACTCATACGGATAACTTCCTGTTGCAGTTACATCAACTCCACCGGCACAACCAATGGTTAGTTCGTTATCATCTTCGGTGTCGAGGTTCAATAATATTTTACCATCAAGCATACCGCCTTTCAAACTTAATGCTCCGGTCATGCCTGTTTCCTCGTCAATAGTAAATAATGCATCTATTGCCGGATGCTCAATGGTAGTTGACTCCAACACGGCCATTATACTGGCAACGCCAATGCCATTATCGGCACCGAGCGTTGTGCCCTTGGCTTTTACCCAATCGCCATCCACATCCATGTCAATGCCTTGCGAGAAAAAATCAAAATTGGTATCACCATTTTTTTGATGCACCATATCAAGATGGCTTTGGAGTACGATAGGCGTTTTATTTTCCATGCCTTTGCTTGCAGGCTTTTTTATAATAACATTTCCTGCATCATCTTTTGTTGTTGGCAAGCCAAGTTTTTTGCCATACTGCATCATGAATTCAATAATGCGCTCTTCTCTTTTTGATGGACGAGGTACTGCATTTAAATCTGCAAAATGATTCCATATTTCCTTAGGCTCCAGTTCTCTTATTGTTTGTGACATAATTGTTTTTTTACAAATGTATTTTATTGTTCTATCTAATCTGTTAATCCAAGCTTTTTTTTATTATCAATATTCAGATATTGTAAAACATAATTATTCCAGTCTGATAGTGCTCTCCTATTCTTACCTACTTGCACCTCCCTGAAGTATTGAGTGGTTTGATTTTTTAGGTTTGCAGATGTATGTCCATAAATAGAATCAACCTGGGCGTTGCTCCATACACCTGAGAGCAAAGTGCGCTCCATTTTTCTTCGTTCTATTTCACACAGATCAAAAGCAATATTAAGAAAACAATCGGTATAGGCATCTATATCCAAATAAAAATACGAATCAAAGGTATCAAACATGGTCTGTGAGAAATAAATAATAACAGTATCAATGGTATTAACATCAAGAAAAATTTGCATACTCAGATTATACATCTCATAAGGCAGCAGTTTTTTACCTTGTATATTCTTTATGTTTTTTTGCAGCTTCAAATCCAGTTGGTTCGCCTTAAAGCCAATTCTGGTTTCGGATGACCATCGTATCGTGTTATCCTCGAATACATTGTAATTGCCTTTTACACCAGTCTGATTATTCTTATAGTTAGCCAGTGCACCATTTTCTTTAAAAAAGTTTAAGCTTCTTTTTTGCCTTTCGGTAAGCTCGAATGAAAAGTTGCTTTCCCAAAATGCTTGATTGTAAGGCATGGAGGTAATTTTGCGATAATCGGTTGCTTCATCATTATATTTGTAATAGGGCAATTGAAATAGTTTTTTGCTATCGTAAAATAATAATAGTCCGTTGGTGCTTACCTTGTAATCTATCTTACTACCGTTATTCAGCCTTGCTTTCGGTTGTCCATTGCTATAAGTCAATTCATAACCAAAATCAAGATAATGCAAATGGGTATTGCCGCTATTAGTGGAAAAACCTTCAGTTATACTTATAGTTATATTTTTTACAATGCCATCTTCAAACAAGGGAAGAAATGGATGTATGCTGGCATTCGCACATGTCATTTCAATTTTCTCTATCTCATAGGTTGTTTTTCTTAGCCATATCTCGCCTTCAAAAAACTTATTTGTATCTCGTACCGGAGTAAAACCAATATGCATAATACTATCAGTTTCATCTATAAAATTTAAATTGAAAAGTTTTTTCAACTTTTTGCTATCAAACTGAAATACTGTAGCCGGCAAAAATTCATGACCATTTATTAAATCTAAATAGCAAACAGCACGTGAAGTATTCTGACTGAGAAAAAAACCTCCATCCTTTGATCTGGCAAGTCCAATACGACCATTCTTTAAAAGTAATTTTTCGATGGAACCTCCCGTTGCATATCCATTGTAATAGCACTCAAGCATTTCGACCGGCTGTTTATCAATTTCAGTTTCAAGCTGAAAATATACTTGCGAAGCTTGTTTGGGCAGCGACTTTATTTTACTTCGGCATTGCGCAATGGTTTCATATAAAAAGTCATTGCCTGCGCTAACCGTTATTTCACCTAAGGCAACACTTTTTCTCTCCAACAATACATTCGGATTTTTAAACAGAAAAGATGCAGGCATCTTTTCATCTTTAAAACCAAGATAAGAAAATAATACAGTGTCCTTATCGGAAATAATGGTAAATTTATACGCGCCATCCTGGTTGGTAAGCGTGCCCTGCCCGGTTGTGATTATGGCAACATTACAAAAATGTAAAGGCTCCTTAGTTTGAGCATCAACCACAACTCCCTGAACAGAAAGCTGCGAGTACCCGTAGCAAGAAACTAACAACAATAGCAGGCTTAGTAGCAATTTCATCAATTTCGTTTTGAAAGTTACAAAAGTATCATGTAGCTGCGAATAATTTTTGTAATGACCTAATTATTTGTTGTTAGCATGCAATCGCATTTGCTATTCGCATAAATCAATATTCACGTTACTTTTGCTGCGCATGATTAAACTGTCGGTTGCCATAATCACTTTTAACGAGGAACACAACATCGAACGCTGCCTGCAATCGGTAATGCCGGTTGCTGATGAGGTAGTTGTTATAGACTCCTACTCTACCGATTCAACTGAACAAATATGCCATCGCTACGGAGCAAAGTTTATAAAGCACACCTTTGAAGGATATATTGAACAAAAAAATTATGCAATGGCACAGGCTACTTTTGATTGGGTTCTTAGCCTTGATGCTGACGAAGCGCTAGACGAAACACTTCTATCAAGTATAAAAAAAATAAAAGAGCAACCTGCACATCACGGCTATTGCATGAACCGACTAGCCAACTATTGCGGGCAATGGATAAGGCATGGTGGCTGGTACCCTGATACCAAGTTGCGTTTGTTTAATCGACATTTTGGAAAATGGGGAGGTTACAATCCACATGACAAATTTGAATTTAATAACCCTGCTTCCATCTTTGGTAAACTGACTGGCAACTTATTGCATTTCACGTTTTACAATTATGCGGAGCATGTAGCACAAACCAAAAGGTTTGCGCAGATAAGTGCCAAGTCTTATTACGATCAAGGCAAACGCACTGTTTGGGGCGCGCAATTTGTAAATCCTGCATTTACTTTTATAAAATCGTATGTGCTAAAATTAGGCTTTTTAGAAGGGCTTGCAGGTTGGCGCATTGCCACCATGATGGCTTATGGAAATTATCTTAAATACACCGAACGATTACATTTGCAAAACAGAAATAGATAAAACCAATCCTACTATAAAAAAAATGATGGATAAAAAACCAACGATAGCCATACATGGCGGAGCAGGCACTTTATTGCCACACTTACTTACTCCGAAAAAGAAGCTGCTTATAAAAAGGGACTGCACCATGCCATAGCTTTGGGATATGAGCAATTACTAAAAGGAGCAACAGCTATGGATGCGGTAGAAGTTGCTGTAAAAACTCTGGAAGACAATCCATTGTTTAATGCCGGCAAAGGCTCGGTGTTTACGCATGAAGGTAATCATGAAATGGATGCAAGTATTATGTGTGGAGAAACAAAAATGGCAGGAGCAGTGGCTGGTGTAAGTGGAATAAAAAATCCGGTTCAACTTGCCCGACTGGTGATGGAAAAAACAGAACATGTGATGTTAAGTGGAACAGGTGCCATAGCGTTTGCAAAAAAGCAAGGCATAGCGATTGAAGCGGACGAGTACTTTTTTGATGAATTCCGATACAATCAGTTGTTAAGCATTCGCGATAGTGAGAAGGTGCAGTTGGATCATGCTCAAACAAAAAAAATGGGAACTGTAGGGGCTGTAGCCATGGATATGCACGGCAACCTTGCTGCTGCAACTTCTACCGGAGGAATGACTAACAAACGCTATGGCCGCATAGGCGATACGCCAATTATTGGTGCCGGCACGTGGGCCGACAATCAAACTTGTGCTATATCATGCACCGGGCATGGCGAATATTTTATTAGGGAAGTGGTAGCACACCATATTCATTGCCTGATGCTTTACAAAAATATGAGTCTGGCAGATGCGTGCCACGAAGTTCTGTTTAATAAACTTTCGAAAGATAAGGGCGAAGGCGGATTGATTGCCGTTGACGCGCAAGGCATTGTCGTGCTCGATTTTAATTCAGATGGAATGTACAGGGCCTTTATAACTGATAAGCAAGAAATTGTGTGCAGCATTTATGGTGACTAAGCTTGCGATAAAGATTCAAGCTTTCAAAATAACATGTTTGATTTTTATTAAGCAAGGCTTGCCTTGTTGTTATTAAAGCACATGAGGGGGATTTGATTCAATTAGTACTTAGTCAGAGACTACGCCAAAAGGGGGCGTAATCATTTAAACTTAAATGAGCCGCCAACTAGGTGTGTTTATTTTTTCTCAAAACTAAAAGTTGCAAAGCCTCATTTTAAAGTCTTGATTTGCGACCATAATCCCTTGTTATGAAAGAATTTCAAGTTTATAATAAAAAAGATACGCGTTCAGGATTTGGCGATGGGCTGTTAGAAGCTGCACGCACCAATGAAGCCATTGTTGCTTTATGTGCCGATTTAACGGGCTCGCTCAAGATGGATGCTTTTGCCAAAGAATTTCCGCAACGGTTTTTTCAATGTGGAATTGCCGAAGCCAACATGATGGGCATAGCCGCAGGTCTAACAATTGGCGGCAAAATTCCCTTTACCGGAACTTTTGCCAACTTTAGTACCGGCCGTGTGTATGATCAAATTAGGCAGTCCATAGCCTATTCAGATAAGAATGTAAAAATATGTGCATCGCATGCAGGCCTTACCCTTGGCGAAGATGGGGCTACCCATCAGATATTGGAAGACATTGGGCTTATGCGCATGTTGCCAGGCATGACAGTAATTAATCCATGCGATTATAATCAAACTAAAGCTGCCACTATTGCAATATCAAAACATCACGGACCGGTGTATTTACGCTTTGGCCGTCCGGTGGTTCCCAACTTTACCTCGGATACCGATGAATTGGTGATTGGCAAAGCCATTCACCTTAATGAGGGCAGTGATGTAACCATCATTGCAACAGGCCACATGGTGTGGAAAGCGATTGAAGCAGCTAGAATGCTGGAAGCAGAAAATATACATGCCGACATTTTAAATATACATACCATTAAACCATTGGATACCGAAAGCATCTTAAACTCAGTGCGCAAAACACGATGTGTAGTAACGGCTGAAGAACATCAGATAAATGGAGGACTGGGAGATGCAGTTGCAAATCTTTTAGTAAGAAACTATCCGGTGCCGGTAGAGATGGTGGCAGTAAATGATAGCTTTGGCGAAAGCGGAAAACCGGAAGAACTATTGGTAAAATATGGACTAACTTCAGAAGCAATAGCTGCAAAAGCCAAAACTGCCTTTAGCCGTAAATAACACTACCGTTTGTTTTAGCGTTTTTGTTTTTCTTAAACTTTGTTTTTGCAAAAGGACACCTCCTATACAGACGCTGAATTATTGCACCTATACAAGCATGGTGACAATCGCAACTATGCGTTTAATCTTATTATCAAAAAATTTCAATCGAAACTATACCAGCACATCAGGCGCATGGTAATAGATCATGATGACACCGATGACATACTGCAAGACACGTTTGTCAAAGCATGGAATGGTCTTGAAAATTTTCGCGAAGAGTCGCAACTCTTTACCTGGTTGTATCGCATTGCTACCAACGAAGCCCTTACCTTTTTAAAAAAGAAAAAGAACCGCTTTTTTATTCCTATACATGATATAACAGCTGAACTCGAAAACAAACTGATAAGCGAACGAAGCATTAATGCAGATAAATTAATTTTAAAACTTGAACTTGCCATATTAAAATTGCCCGAGCAACAGCGTGCCGTATTCAACATGCGCTACTATGACGAACTTAAATACGAACAAATAGCCGAAATTACCGGTGTTACTGTTGGAGCATTGAAAGCTTCATACCATCATGCTGTTAAAAAAATTGAAAAATTTATAAAAGAAGATTAAACCATTTTGCATAAAATAAATCATAAAGGAAATGAACCAAACAAACGATAGCGAAAACGAAAAAAGCCTGGAATGGTTAAAGAGCCAAAACAAGCCATTGCCTTTTGATGCACCTGAAGATTATTTCGAACAGTTGCATAGCCGCATTCAGCAACGTATAAATGCGAAACCACAACCATGGCATGAGCGATTTTTTAGTCTTGCTACCAATTATAAATTTGCATTGCCGGTAGCAGTTGGTATATGTTTAGTAGCTGCTATACTTATCTATCGCCAACCTGAAAATATGCTGCAGGCCGACAACAACATTACCCTCGAAGATGTTCTGACCGAAGGCTATGATGTACAACTAAATACCAGTCAGATAGCCGAAGTATTGCCGGAAGACTTGAGCTTTCAAGAATTTGATTCGGAAGAAATGATTGACTACCTGAATGTGCAAGACTTCAAAATTGACGGAACAATAGACTCAATAGAATTTTAATACTAAGTAAATTTAATAAAGATGAAACTAATAAGTTGGATATTACTTGCAATATCGATAGCGCATGTAGCTATAGCACAAGACGAAAAACCGGGTAAGCGCGAAGAAAAAATAGAACAATTTAAAATTGCATTTCTTACCAGCCGGTTAAACTTAACGAGTGATGAGGCGCAAAAATTCTGGCCGGTATATAACCAATTCAGCAGCGAACTTAAAAACCTGCGCAAAGGTCATAAGCCAGGTGAGCCTTTGAGCGAAGAAATTGATGAAATGACCAATGAAGAAGCAGGCAAAATGATTGACACTGAAATTAGCAACAAACAAAAAGAGGTAGAGATACTTAAAAAATATAATACACAATTCAGGCAAGTGATACCTGTAAAAAAAGTGGCCTTGCTGTTTGTACTGGAGCGTGAGTTTAACCGCGAACTATTGCGCAAAATACAAGAACGCAAAGGAGATGGCGATAGACCACCGGGTGATGGTCCGGGTCGCCCGCGTAGATAAAAAATAACCAGAGTCTTTTTATTCAAGTGATAAGCCGGCTGCAACTGCAGCCGGTTTTTTTGCTCCCTTTAAAAATTACATTTGCAGCTTATGAAATGGAATCTTAAAAAATTTGATGAGCTAAGCATTCATGAGTTGTATGCCATATTGCAAATAAGAATGCAGGTATTTGTGCTTGAGCAACGCTGCTTTTATCTGGATGTAGATGATGTGGACAAAGAGTCGCTGCATTTGTTTGCAACAAATTCTGATGGAGAAATTCAGGCCTATGCGCGGCTGATACCGGCAGGTGTGGTGTACCCGGTGCCATCCTTTGGGCGAGTGCTTACAAGAGAAAATATGCGGGGTACAGGACTTGGTAAATTGCTGGTTGAAAAGGCCATTCAAACGATGGAACAAGAATTTGGAACTTCGGCCATTAAAATTTCAGCGCAATCGCAACTTGAAAAATTTTACAATGTTTATGGTTTTTCGACTTGCGGCCCCGAATATCTGGATGCCGAAATGCCTCATCTACCAATGATGCGAAACTAGTTTCGCTCAACTTGTTGTAACACGATTTTTCTTTGAGAAAAATTGATTTAGCAATATGCTACTTACTACCTAGCAACAACAGCAAAAGCACAGGAATAGCTCCGATAAAAAACCCTGCATATAATTCGAAGGTTGAATGTGCTTCGGCAATAAGTCTGGCGCTTAATATTAATCCGGCTATCAGGCAAGCTAAACTAAATTCGAAAGCTACACCTACCTTAAATTGCAAACCCAAGGCCAGTATCAATGCAACCAACGCACCGGCACCTGCGGCATGCAGCGAAATTTTCATTTCAAAATTAATGAGCCACAACAAAAAGGCACTAACAGAAAATGCAAGCATTAAACGCCAAAGCACCTCGGGAAGGTTGGCCGTATAAATAAAATAAGTGGCCATTGCATAATATAAAAAGTTAGAAAACAACGGTGTTGAGCGTATTTCCTTTGAATGCATTTGCAGGGTATTATTATCAGTCCGCTTAAGCATAAGCATTGCTGATAATAAAGGCATGAGTGATGTGGTAATAAATATTAAGGCCATAAAAATCCAAAAAGGCTGACCATGAATGAGGAACCCAACCCAGGGGTGCAGAAAAAAAAGCAAGGTAAATAAGAACATCGGCATTAATACCGGATGTGCCAAATAAGAAATAATGGTAGCCGCTAATTTCACTGCGCTTATAATTCTTTTCGTAGCCGTGCTACCGGTATGCCTAATTGTTCGCGGTATTTGGCTATGGTTCTGCGTGCAATGTTATAACCCTTCTGTTGTAGTATATCAGTTAATTTATCATCGGGTAGTGGTCGCTTTTTATCTTCACCCTGAATATTCTCAAGCAAAATCTGTTTTACTTCCCTACTCGAAACTTCTTCTCCGCTATCAGTGCTTAATGCTTCGCTAAACAACCGCTTTAGCAAAAAGGTACCATGTTGTGTTTGCACATATTTGCTGTTGGCCACGCGCGAAACGGTTGAAATATCCAACTCCACAATGTCGGCAATATCTTTTAAAATCATTGGTCGCAATAATTTCTCGTCACCGGTCATAAAATAGTCGTGCTGGTATTCAAGTATGGCAGTCATGGTGGTAAGCAACGTATTTTGTCTTTGCTTAATAGCATCTATAAACCATTTAGCTGAGTCAAGCTTTTGCTTAACAAAAACGAGAGCATCACGATTTGTCTGATTAGTTCGCTTATCTTTTGAATACGTATCGAGCATTTCGATGTAGTTTCTACTAATACGCAACTCGGGTACATTCTTACTATTTAGGGTAAGATCGATGCTGCCTTCGTTATTGGTAAGAATAAAATCGGGAACAATATGCTGAACTGATTTGACACCATCGTTAAACGTATTTCCTGGTCTTGGATTAAGTTTAAGGATGAGGGCAATAAGACTTTTTAAATCTTTCTCATTTAAGTTTAATCGCGAAGCTATTTTATCATAATGCTTCCGCGAAAATTCTTCCATGTATTTCTCTACAATAATGGTGGCAATTTTCATTGCGGGATGCGATTGTTCCTTCCGCTTTAATTGCAATAACAAACACTCTTGTAAACTGCGACCTCCCACTCCCGGGGGATCAAAGGATTGTATCACCCGCAATAGACGCAAAAGCTCTTCCTCGCTTGATCGAATATTTTGTGTAAAAGCCAGATCGTTAACCATGGCACTTAATTCCCTGCGCAAGTATCCGTCATCATCTATGCTGCCTATGATATATTCGGCAATACGAAGCTCATGATCATCCAAATCAGTTAATCCTAACTGTGCAATAAGACTATCATGGAAGGTAGCACTGATACTTAACGGCACTTCTAGTTGCTCATCATCTTCGCTATTATTATTGGTGTTGTACTTATAATCAGGGCCATCTAAATCATCAACATAGTCACTCAAGTCAAAATCATCGTTCTTGTCTTCTTCGGCTGTTTGCTTCTCTTCGTACTCTTCGTAGCTATCCATCTCTTCATATTCTTCAGCTTCTTTTTCCGGCTCATCAGCAATATCTATTTCATCATCGGTATTTGCTTCTTGCTGTTCAATTTCTTCTATGCTGTTCTCATCCTCCCCCTCTTCCAGTGCGGGATTCATTTCTAACTCTTCCTTTATCCGTTGTTCAAGCTGCGCTGTAGGCACCTGCAGCAACTTCATTAACTGAATTTGCTGAGGCGACAACTTCTGAAGTAGCTTTTGATGTAGTCCCTGTTTTAACACAACTTACTATTTTTGACGTGAATATAAATAAAAAAAACATGGTTGCTAAAAAACCTGCCAAATGTTTATCGCCTACAAACATTTGAAAAATAATTATCACATCAAAACATTCGAAGAAATAAATGAGGCAAATCCTTATTTGCCTTAACCTGCAATGGTTATTGCCTGCAACATCAGCTTACTCTTATCATTAAGCCGGAACACATAACTAACGGTAGATTCGGTTACGTTACTTGAATTGTCTATATAATTGTAATTGACCAGTATATTTACTTCAGTAGCTGATGGCGACTTAATGAACGTATAACCTGATTCGAACTCATTAATAATGGTTGTATCGCTCTGAGCAAATCCAGACCTGTCAAACGCTTCCATGTCAATGGTTGATAGCGTGGCAGATACTTCGGGAGGAAAAAAATTATCATAATTTTTGTTCAATACTTCCTCCGTAAAACCAAACTGCATACTTTCAGCACAAATGCCTTCGCGCTCCATCAGAAACCAAATATCGTTTTGTTTGGTAAGTGCAGCATAATCACACATTGTTGCTATGGCCTTCTTATCCGAATTGACAATTGCATCTCTTATCTTAACCACCTGCATATTACGATTTTCAATATCGCGACTAACAGTGTTTTCTACATTTGCCGGGGCACCGGGCTTTTGACCGCACGAGGCACAAAACAATATTATTAGCAAACCAAGAATACAACTATTTTTAATATCAAACATTCAATTCATTTTAAGCGTGTTTTTATTACTCTCCAAATGTAATCAAAACGTATATTTAACAACTAAATAATCAGTTAAATGAGTCATAAAAAAATCGCGCTTGATTTTATAACCCAAATCATTGCAGGAAATATTTCAGAAGCATATGAAAAATACACCTCTTCAAATTTTACTCATCACAATGCATATACTAAGGCAGGAAAAGAAAACCTTGCCGAAGCAATGTTGAAAAACGAAGTAGAATTTCCGGGAAAGATATTAAAGGTATATCATGTAATTGAAGAAGAAAATATTGTTGCCTTGCACTCTCATATTAAAACAAATGAAGGTGCTGCCGGAATTGCGGTAGTGCATATTTGCAGATTCGAAATTGAAAAGATAGCAGAGCTGTGGGATATTGGCATGATGTTGCCTAAAGAGGCAATCAATGCAGATGGCGCTTTTAAATAACTTCGGCTACAACAAACGTGCTGCCTCCAACAAAAATAAAATCTCCTTTGTTTGCATTCTTTATTGCTTGTCTATAAGCATTCCTTACCGTAGTGTAAACTTCGCCATACAGTTTAAAGCTAGCTGCCAGTTGTTGCAAATGCAGCACATCCAAACCTCGGGGTATGGATGGTTTACAAAAATAATAAGTTGCCTTTGCTGGTAATAACTTCAACATGGCACTCACATCCTTATCATTTACAACCCCAATTACTATATGCAATTTTTCAAACGAGTATCGTCTTATATTTTTTAAAACCTCTTGAATACCTGCCTGATTATGTCCGGTATCGCAAACTGCCAGAGGGCTTTTGTTAAGTTGTTGCCAACGGCCTTGCAGTCCGGTATTCTTAACCACTTTGGTTAAGCCCCGTTTTAATGCAGTATTAGAAATTGGCAAGGTGTTCCTTAACAATGCCACCGTTTGCATAATGGTGCAAACATTATTCAATTGATAATTGCCGGTAAGGGCAAGGCTCACTTTTAGTTCTTTATTTAGCTCACAATCTCTAATACCAATTTTTAGTAAATCATCGCTTACTATATGCGAGATTATTTTAAATTTTTGCGAAGCAAAATAAAGATAGCTTTGTTGTTCTTTCGCTTTGCTAATAAACACTTGCGAAACTTTTTTATCATACTCCCCAATCACAACAGGAATTTTATTTTTAATAATGCCTGCCTTTTCAAAAGCAATTTGCTCCAGTGTATTGCCAAGCAAATTTTGATGGTCGAAACTTATATTGGTAATAACCGATACCAGCGGTTGAATAACATTGGTGCTATCGAGGCGTCCTCCAAGTCCGGTTTCAATAATTGCTATATCCACTTTTTGTTTGTGGAAAAAATCAAAAGCCAGTGCTACGGTCCACTCAAAAAAAGAAGGTTTGATTTGTTCAAATTCATTCCTATAATTCCTTACAAACTCAACAACTGCGCGCTTGCTAATCATTTTTCCATTAATACGTATACGCTCGCGAAAATCTTTGAGGTGTGGAGAAGTATAAAGGCCGGTTTTATATCCGGCTTCTTGTAAGATGCTAGCCAGGCAGTGCGATACACTGCCCTTGCCGTTGGTACCTGCTACATGCACACATTTCAAATTCAAATGGGGATTATCCACCATGTGAAGCAATGCATATGTATTGTCCAAATCAGCTTTATACGCAGCCGCACCAATGCGATGAAACATGGGCAATTGTGCATATAGATATTCTAAAGTAAGCGGGTAATTGTCCATAGGCAAAAGTCAAGAACTTTTTTTAGAACAGGTGCTTTTCGGCATGATAGCTTGAGCGTACCAATGGTCCGCTTTCTACATACCTAAATCCCATTTGCATACCTAGTTGTTTGTAATGTGCAAATCGCTCGGGAGTAATAAATTCTGATATTGGCAAATGTGCTTTGGTAGGCTGCAGGTATTGGCCTAAGGTAAGTATGTGAACACCGTTATTTCTCAAATCTTGCATGGATTCAACAATCTCATCATCGGTTTCGCCAAGCCCCAGCATAATACCAGACTTGGTTCTTAAGCCAGAATTGCTAACGCGCTTAAGTAGCTCAAGGCTGCGATCATACTTAGCCTGCACGCGCACTTGTTTGGTAAGCCTGCGCACCGTTTCAAGGTTATGTGAAAGCACTTCGGGTGCGGCATCAATCAGCATCTGAAGGTTTTCCCATTTTCCTGCAAAGTCAGGTATTAGTGTTTCGAGGGTTGTATCCGGAGAAAGTTTACGCACGGCTCCAATGGTTTCTACCCAAATGTTAGCACCACCATCTTTTAGGTCATCTCTATCGACACTAGTGATTACGCAATGCTTAACTTTCATAAGTTTAACAGACTCTGCTACGCGCTGTGGCTCTTGCTTATCAACGGCAGAAGGGCGGCCTGTTGCTACAGCACAAAATCCACACGAGCGGGTACATATATTTCCCAAAATCATAAATGTGGCCGTGCCTGCCCCCCAACACTCGCCCATGTTTGGACAATTTCCACTTTCGCAAATGGTGTGCAGTTTATACTCATCAACCAAGCCACGCACTGTACGGTACTCCTCACCTATTGGAAGTTTTACACGCAACCATTCCGGCTTTTTAACTCGCTCATTAGCGGCAACTGTTTCTTCTTTCATACTACCTTGTAAATTGCAAACATACCTTTGTAATGTTTGCAGATAATTCGAATGGCAAAGATAACTTTTAGGCCGAAAGCAAAAATCAATTTTTTACAACATTAATAAGGGCATGCTGATTAATATGCAAATTGGATTAACATCAATACTTTTTTTTCCAAATACTTAATCCACTATTGGTGGTTACAATTTTATTAAATTGCTGCTGAATCAAAAAAACATTGACTCCCGGAAATGATGTTTCACTAATTGTATCTGTTAGCACAAACTCACTATTCAAAATGTTTGGCTTTATTCTTTGGTCAATCTGCTCGAACGTTTTATTGGGAATAGCCTGTTCATTTCTAAGATAGAAATTAAATCCCGATTGCTTAAAATCGGGAGGAATCAATTCGCACAAATAAGAAAAAGAAAGAGTTGCACTTAGATTAGTAGTTAATGTTCTTGCCGGAATATATTTATTAATTGTTAATGCATTGCTGAGTTGGGTTTGCTTTATGCTATAATTTCCAATCAAATACTCGTTTAACTGTTTCAATCTGACTATGGTAATAAACATGGAAAAAATCATTAATAAAAAGGCTAAATGATACAATCTGATTAATTTAAAAAAAGGCATTATCTCCTTTGTTTTCTCCAGTAAAATAAAGATACTGATAATTAAGAATGGTAATGACAATTGAAAATAGTGCGGATATTGTCTTACAATCATCACTGAAAAAAAGCTAGCAGCCGCTACTATCACTAATAAAACCTGCGGAAAGTGTTTGCTATTTTTTTCTATAAAAATAAATGGAAATAACATGATAATGGGGAATACATAAAATACAGAGTATCTAAAAAAAGAGATGAATGCATTAATTGATAAATTTGGATAACTATCAACATATTGGGGTTTGAATATTGAATAAAAAAAACCTGAAGGCTCTACGCGGTGTATTAAAAACAAAAAAGCCAAAAACAAAATTGAAGCTGTTACTATTCCCATAAAAAATGTAAACATATTTTTTAATTTAATAACCTTGCTATAGTACTGCCACAAAAAATAGATAGCCACAGCGGGATAAATAAGGACACCATATTGCTTACAAAAAAAGCAACAAATTGAAAAAAAACCAGCGAACAAAAACAAGAGTGAATTGTTCTTTTCGTTAGCCTTAATTAAAAGAAGAACGGTTAATAGTGCGAAGACAATTAGGTAAGGCTCAAGGATAATATAGATTCCATCAAAAGTAAAAATAGAACCGATAAATAAAAATCCGGCTGTTATGGAAACAATTTTATTCCTTAAAGTAAAGTGCAATACAATTAAATAGATAAGAAAACCAGAAAGAAAATAGCTTAAAATTTGTATCGTTAAATAGTGCTCATATTGAATACCATTAAATATCATTTTGAAAAAAAAGAAAATATAAATTACGAATGGCATGTAGTCTAAACCCATATCGGTATATGGTCTATATCCTTTGAACATATTTTCGCTGTAGGACAAATAGTAACTTCCATCCGGATTGATTTGGGCAAGGCTTACTGTATTAATTCCCACGCTTACAATCAACCCAAGAACGATAAGGTTGAAAACTATTAAAGCAAGTGTTTCAATTTTCAACTTCATAAAAAACGATTGACATTCATTAAGTAGAAATAGACTTTGCAAAAAGATAAAAAAAATAATAATTGAACACTCCCGCTTTTTTGCAAGCGGCTATCAGCTATAAGAATAATCACTCCTTCAAGTTTCTTAGCAACCAAATCGAGCTCTCAGAACAGTGAAGCTTGCAGCATTTGCACTACTTGCTTTTTATTCAGGAATAAAAACTACAACTTCTCAAATAGCAGGGCATCTGATTTATTATTGTAATTTACTATTACGCGATAAAGCCCTTTGCTCCATGTTGAACAGTCTACATTTAATACCTGTGGATGGTTGGCCTGAGAAACAGACAGCACTTCTCTCCCTGTTACATCATATACGGTTACCAATACATCCGTATTTACATTTTGTAAAAATGTTATGGTAAAAAGATCCTGACCGGGATTAGGATGCAACGTTGTTGCATTTTCAGCATTTTGAAAATCGTTAATGCCCGAAACCACAAACGAAGGGCTTGCACTATTACAACCATTGGTATCCGTAATAATAACATAATAACTACCGATGCTATCAGGAGTAAAACATTGTGTGGTATCGTTAGGTAATGGCACATTATTAAAATACCATTGGTAACCAACTGCGGGGCTGCTGCACAACTCATTATTTTGATACGTAATAGATGGCGCAGGTGGATTAGCAACTACCGTAATGCAATTAGGAAAAAACAAAGAGTCGCTGCCAAAGCTATTGGTTACAACCAACGAAACATCAAAGACTCCATAATTGGGATAAAAAACTCCAGTAGGATTTTGCATCGTGCTTGTTGATGGATTGGCCCCTGTAAAGTACCACAACCATTGTGTTGGATTGCCGGCACTATTATCAGTAAAGTCTATACTACCCTTTTCACATAATAAATAGTTACTTGCAATAAGTGAAGCAGTTGGCCCAGCGCAAGGCTGCAAAGTTACGTTTATAGAATCGACCCCGGTGCATGTTCCATCATTAACAACCAACCAATAAATGCCTGACGTAATTACGGTTAATACCTGATTGGTGCTGCCATTGCTCCACAAGTATGTTTGATAACTTCCGGGGACAATGGTGTAACTTAGTACATTACAAACTATGGTATCGTTGCCTATAAAATTTTTCGGAGGAGCTGTAACCGTGATAGTAAGCGAAGTGCTATCTATAACCAGGCCATCGGTTACTACTAAAGTCACAGGATACGTTCCGGAAGTAGCATACTGAACCCCGCTAACTATTTGCTGTGTGCTGCTACCAATATTACTGCCGGGCAAATACCACTGATAGCTTGTAACATTGCTTGATGAGTTACTAACGAAGGTGAGCAAACTATTGACACACACGGTAGTGTCGTTTGCATAAAATGAGGCAACAACAGGCTGAATAGGTTTGCAAGGCACGCAATTGGTATCAGGAGTATAACGCCATGTATCTGACCAACAAGCCCCAAAAATGGCTCTTAGTATTCCTCCAAAAACATAGACATTACAATTAGTATCAGTAAACATAATGGCACCATCTCGCGCAGGCATAAAATTACTTGCATTATAAACGCCCAGCGTGCCATGATTGGCTGTGGTGGTTGCTGTTCCATCATTTTCTATCCATTTCCATTGAAGCGTATCCATATTAAAAATCCATAAATCGCGAAAGTTAATAGTGGTTGCGGCATCGGTACCTCCAAACATCCATACATTTCCCCTCGAATCTTTTACAACAGCTTTATTCTCGTGGCGTGCACGTGGTTTCACAACATTGTTGAAATAACAACTTGCCGAATAATTCCCGGTATCATTTGGTTGCGCGCTTCCATACATCCATGTCCATTGATTGGTAGTAATATCATATTTCCAAATATCATTAAAAGCATCATTGTTGCCATTTGATTTTATACCACCACACATCCACAGATTGCCTTGCGCATCGCGCCAACGTCCAAAGGCATTGCGCGCACCCGGAGTGTTACTTGAGGCAGGTACTCCCTGCGTGCCCCAATTAGGAGCAGCATTTGGGCCAAATACATTATTACCGGCCATCCATGCCCATTGATTGGTAGTTAGATTATATTGCCATACATCGTTGTAAAAATCGGATGCGGTATTCATTTGCCCACCAAAAAACCACAATCTGTTAGTGTTATCGACCCACGAAACTGTAGTTTCTCCGCGGCTTCCGGGTGTATTCAAATTTCCAAACTGCCCTTTGGTGCCATTAAAAGCATTAACATTGGTTAGCTGCGAACCATCAATCCACGTCCATGCTAAAGAGGCCTTGCTAAACTTCCAAAGGTCCGCGTGCCTTTTACCTTGATTGTTGCTGCCACCATACATGTAAAAATCTCCATTATTATCTACCCATGTAAGAGCGCATAGGCGTGCACCGGGTGTATTGTTGGTATTGGGAACACCAAGTGTGCCATACACGGGTGTTTTATTGGCGGTAGCGTTGCCGGCCATCCACGTCCACTCGCTTGTATATGGATTGTAACGCCATACATCATCGTAGCAATCGCCTGCGGCTACACGACCTCCAAATATCCATAGGTTGCCTTGTGCATCGGTCCAATCATTAGTTTCGTAAAAGGCATGTGGGTGATTAGCTGTCGATGGAACACCTTGTGTTCCATAAACCGCGCTAACATTGATATTGTTATTGCCACTTACCCACGTCCATTGCCCCTGGGAAATGGCAGAAACGTATATGGTTACGGTTAAAGCTGTTAATAGAAACGTTTTTAATTTCATTCTCCTGTTTTTAATTAATATATGTGATTTGAAGTGCGTGGAACTACTTAACTATGTAAAAGTTAAATTTCCGGAAGTTCACAAAAATAGAATTTCTCTCAGTATGTACTACGTAGGACATATTATATTCGTTAACGTTGATATAAAATAAAGCTGGCAGTTGGTTACGACTAAAAAATATATACTTTAGCCCACCTTTCAAATTTTAATTTTAATAAAAAAACTACTTAAACTATGTCAAAAACAGCTGTAGCCGATACCAAACATCCTAAAGGATTATGGGTGCTATTTGGTACCGAAATGTGGGAGCGTTTCAATTTTTACGGAATGCGCACCATACTCACACTCTTTATTGTCAACGCATTGATGATGTCCAAAGAAGAGTCGTCCATTATCTATGGGGGCTTTCTTGGTCTTTGTTATTTAACACCCATGCTGGGTGGCTTTATCAGCGACCGGTTTTTAGGAAACCGAAACTGTATATTACTAGGTGGAATGCTTATGGCTTGCGGACAATTACTTTTATTTTTCAGTGCGAGTATATTCGATTCCAATCTTGAGCTTGCACGCACCTTATTATACATTGCTTTAGGAGTAATTATTTTTGGAAACGGATTTTTCAAGCCAAACATCTCAAGTATGGTAGGCAGCTTGTATCCCAAAAGCGAAAAAAATAAATTGGATACAGCCTTTACCATTTTCTATATGGGTATTAATATCGGGGCATTCCTTGGTCAGCTGATTTGTCCTTTGGTGGGCGATGTAGTTGCCGAAGATGGAACGCGCGATGTTTCTGCCTTTAAATGGGGCTTTCTTGCTGCGGCTGTTGCCATGGTACTGGGATCAATCACCTTTTTCTTATTGAAAGATAAATATGTGATGACACCTGAAGGCAAGCCAATAGGAGGTTTACCATCTAAAAATGACGCCACAGATTTTGAAGAAGGCGAATCGCAAAAGGCACAGTTTACTAATCAGGCATTAATGATTTCGGTAGTCGCGTTTGTTGCCCTGGCAGCAGTGTTTCATTATCTATTCGGTCAGAATTATATTTACTCCATTATCTATGGAAGTGGACTTACACTTGCCGGATTAATCATTAGCGATAAGTCATTAACCAAAATTGAAAGAGATCGTATTCTTGTAATTTACATTGTTTCGTTCTTTATCATTTTCTTTTGGGCAGCGTTTGAACAAGCTGGTTCTTCATTAACTTTTATTGCCGATAACCAAACCGATCGAAACTTTTTTGGTTGGGATATGCCTCCATCCATGGTACAAATATTCAATGGTATTTTTGTGGTAATTCTTGCCTTTCCTTTCAGTATTCTGTGGGATAAACTTCGTGCAAATGGAAAAGAACCTATTTCGCCCATGAAGCAATCCTTTGGGCTGGCATTGATTGCACTTAGCTATTTTATTATAGCGTTTAATGTGAAAGAACTTGGAACAAGCGGTATGCTTGCTGTAAAGTGGTTGATTTTATTATACCTTATTCAAACTCTTGGTGAATTGTGTCTGTCGCCAATTGGTCTTTCGTTGGTTGGTAAACTTGCTCCCAAGCGTTTTGCTTCTTTATTGTTTGGGGTGTTTTTCTTATCCAATGCATCGGGCTATGCACTTGCAGGTACACTTGGTTCTATCCTACCTCCAACAAGCGAGCAGTTTGTTGCAGCACAAAAAGAAAATATCGATTTACAAGGAATACTGGATGGCAAGGTTGACCCTTCGGGGAAAGAATTATATCTACTTGCTAAAAACAAGTGTGCAGAAATTAACGACAAACTTGCCAAGGAAAACAATTTTAAATTTACTACCATGTTTAAGGATACAACTACTGTTGTATCGGAAGAACAACTGAACTTGATAAAATCAAAAAACATAATTACGGTAAAGTACCCATCCTTTGCAGGGTTCACCATTCATAATTTATTCGAATTTTTTATGGTGTTTGTAGTGTTGTGTGGAATAGCGGCAGTATTGCTATTTGCATTATGCCCCATGCTGAAAAAAATGATGCATGGCATAAATTAAAGTTTGATAAAGTCCAAAAAAAATACCCGCTAATTAAGCGGGTATTTTTTTTGCAAAAGTTTTACCAACTCATACAACCGGGTACTGTAGCCCATTTCATTATCATACCATCCCACTACCTTAGCCATGTTACCCAGTACACTTGTAAGTTGAGCATCGTAAATACAGCTATGCATATTACCAACTATATCTATGCTTACAATAGGATCTTCGGTGTATTCCAAAATTCCTTTGAGCGATGATTGTGCAGCCTCTTTAAATAAGGCATTTAGCGAATCAACGGTTGCACTCTTGGTAAGTATGCAGGTTATATCGGTAAGCGAACCATTTATAACCGGAACACGAATACCGGCACCTCCGAGTTTACCACTAAGTTCAGGAAAGATATCGTTTAATGCCTTTGCAGCTCCGGTAGTTGTTGGTATAATGGAAACCGGTGCACTGCGCGCTCTACGCAAATCTTTATGTGGCGCATCGTGCAAATTCTGATCTCCGGTCATGCTATGCACTGTGG